>JAJYJL010000270.1 GCA_021789565.1 Acidobacteriota bacterium | reverse complement strand
GGCTTGGGGAAGGTGCCCGGAGTCTGGTATTGCTTTGGGGTGATGGTTGAGAAGCTGCGCGTCGCGGGATTGTAAGCGATAACGCGCCCCAGCCGCGGTCCGACGCCGCAGAGCACGATGCCCTGGTGCGTGACGGCCACCCATCGCACGTAGTTCTCATCGGCCACCTTGCCGAGGTCGGTCACGGTCTGCGCATGGGGATCATAGCGGACCAGATGGGCGCCCGGGTAGGTGCCATAATAAATGTCCCCGTTCGGGGCCTGGGCCAGATCGCAGATGATGAATTCCTTCTTCCGGAATTCCGGAGATGCCTGGGGAACCTTCAACCACTGCTTGGTTCGCGGGTTGAAGCACATCAGTTCGCCCTGGTTATACGACCCCATGTAGATGTTTCCGTCTTCCCCCTTGATGATCCCCCAGGAGCCGATCCCGGCCGGCATGGGCCAGGCCTGCGCGCGGTTGTGGAGATAATCCAGCTCGATCAACTGGCCCGTCCGCGCCGGCTTGCCCTCCGTTTCAAAGAATTGGCCGCCGCCGGCTTCATTGAAAGATGTAACGTAAAACACCTGTGATTTCAGAGCAGGGTCATACAGGTTGAGGGCATTAAAGGTCCAAAGGTCGGTGGTCATCGGGCCAACGCTTGTAAAGTCCGGAGAGACGGACCGCGGATGCAAAGTCTTTACCCGCACGAACGATTCCTCCTTCACTGATCTCGAGGGAGGCGGTGCCGTTGACTGCCTGGAGCATGCTGTCAGCGCCAGCAAAACCAGGGCAAGGGCCGCCACGCCAAGCCTCCCGCCAAACAAGGACCCATCCTTCATCACAATTCCACCTCGGTTGTTCTGCCCTCTAGCTATTGATTGCCGCTGCGATGCATCTTCTTCTCGGTGATCGATATGGGACCGAGGCAATTCCAGCCTGAATCCCCTGAATCGAAGCCGCCTCTGCGGATTAGCTGGATCCGTTAATGAGCACGTCATTGGTTCTGCCCATCAGAACAGACCTCCAGACAAAAGAGAGCAACTTTTTTTCATGCCGTAACTACATATACTGTCTTGGAACCTACAGTCAAGGTATTATTTAGGGTCGCTGGCCCGTTTCTTTGGGCCGTTCTTCAGGTCGAAACTGATGAATGTATTCCGCGAAAGGAATGCGGCCTTAATCCAGGCGTTCCTGCGCAATATGATGGAACGCCCGCTTGATCAGAGTCCGGCGGCAGTCATTCAATTGAGAAGTTTGTGTACTGGAGGGATTGGTTATGTTATGTGAATTTACTGGCGCTGTTTGCTCAAGATTGTTCCGTCCGTCGCGCCTGTGCGGATGGTGGGCCATGATACTTACTTTCGCAATACTGATGAGTGGGGTAACGGCTTGCGGGGCCCAATCTTCAGGGCAGAAAGCCGAGGTTGACTGGCACGCGCTCGGTTCTACCCCTTGCGTGTGGTCGCCAGCAGTGGCTGACGCCCAGGGCGCCATTGACGCGGGCGCCACAATCAAGATCCTGAAAGCCAATGGGCTTGGCTGCTACGGAGCGCTGATCTGGCTGCAACGAAATGGTGGACCGCCAACATTTGATTGGGACAGTTTCAAAACTTTTGTCGCCAAGGCGCAGCCCGCAGGAATCATCGTCTGGGCAATCCTGATTCCCCCCAGTGAGGGAGGCAACTCGCCCCCGTTCAACAAGGATTACGTTCGCTGGATGAAGGAACTGGCCAGGTTGTCGCTGAAATATCCGTGCCTGAAGGGCGTGAATATTGACGATTTCTACTGGGACACCAAATTCTTTACGCCGAAATACACTTGCAGCATTTATTCGGCAAAGCAGAGCATCAACCCGCGGCTGCAGTTTGCGCCTACCATTTACGGACTGGATACAGACTTTGCCAAGGAGTATGGGAGTTGTATCGACGGAGTCTGGCTCTGGTGGCGGAACTTAGAGGGCAACGTCGGGCTGGACGTCTGGCTGAAGAACAGCCGGCAGGTAATCAACAACCAGTTTCCCATTTATGGAGGCGTTTATGCCGGAAAGACGCACTGGCATAAGGACGGCCGGCCGGAGCCCGGCGTGGTGCGCGGGGCGCTGGAGACCACCTGCCGGTACGCCAACGGCGCGGTCCTCTGGCAAATGGCGCTCACGCCACCCAATCCGTTGCTGGAGGTCGCTCGGTCTTTTGGAGTCAACGGCTCCTCGCCTCAGGCGGGCAAATGCGGGACCTTTGTGGGTAAGTCCGGCGATGCCGGAATGAAGTAATATGAATCGTCCCCGGGACAGATGGCTCCGCTGATTTGCACGGTTTGCTGAACAAAGGTCGCCGTACAATCCACTGCAACTGGATCGGTTTCAGTAACCGATCCTGATGATATGTTCTCCCTGGCCGATTTCCTTCAGCACAAGGGAGTTTCCCTGAAGGCCGTTGTGTGCCGGGCGACCATCCAGCAGGACTGTTGCGGGTTTGCGCGGGAGCGTCATTCTCAGCGTTGCATTCTTCAGCGTATAGAAAGTAATGGTTTCTCCCTGGTCTGCGCTGTTCAGGTCCACATCGACCGGCACGGATGATTCTAGCGCCAGGCTCTGATCACCGCGCAATGATGTAATCCCCGTGCCGAAAATCTCCAACCTGCCGATGCTTTTCTTTACACCAAGACTCTTGCCCTCAGCGCTGATGCCGCCCCTTTCGAGGGCGCCCGATTCACTCCCCGCAATCCAGCTCCATCCACTGCTCGTGTCAACAAAACCTTCGCGGCCGCCTTCTTCGAGTGGTGTCAGCGCCTGCACTTGCCGGCCGGTTTCTTCAAATTTCATTCCCGCAAGGAAACTGGCGCTCACGGACTTGTCTGAATTAAGTACAAACTCGTAGGGTTGGTTGAGCCGAATCCGGTCCAGATCAGTGTAACGGTCGCCGGCCAGAGGAGTCTTTTGAAGTGTCCAGCGGTTGTTCGGCCCGATTGAAGTGATTGTGGCTGACGCATTATCAACGGTGATCGCAGCGTTTGCACCACGGATGCCAGTCTTGGCTCCCAGCGGCACATGTAGGAGCCAGTCGAAGCGATGTGGCGAGGGTGATTGCAACCGGTCATGAATAACCAAAACATCGGGCTTGAGGAAGATGAATTCACGTTGGAAAGAGGTAAGCACACCTGCGTACGCTTCCGTCAACTCAGCCGACAGGTAATCCACGCCCGGCGAGAGCAGGTGTGCCGTAAAGTGGGGATAGTGGGCCAGACCTTTCCAGTAGCGGCCTTCCTCTCCCGGCTGGCTGAAGGAATTGCCATCAATCAGGACGGTGTTGTGGCCAGCCGCCTGCATAAAGTAGGTCTGGTAATTGGGATCTTTGTAATAATCCGCATATCCGGCTTCACTGATCAGCTTGCGCCCGAATGCGGCAACTTGAAACGTTCCCTGGTCATGGTGTTCGTGGTTGAACCACGGACCCACCCGAATGGAAATGACGGTGTCCGTCGGTTTCCACCCGCTGCGCAGAACTGCGCTGCCACGATCTGGAAAAATTCTCGACGGCGGCGGCAAAGGGGCTGGCGCCGCAGGCCTTGAACAGCAGGTCAAGTCCAACAGCCCTGGAGCGGCTTCGAGCGCTCTCCCTGTTGCCTGGACCTTCGCCACGCCTAGCAGGCTTCCGGTCTCGGCGGTATCATAAAAGGCGCGCAAGGAAGCATCGTTCGAATGCTCGGCTTCCCAGGCAAACCCAGAGAGGGCGCGCAGTTGGCCGCTGAAGTCCCCGGTGTCCAGAACCAGGGCCGGATTGACTTCCGCGTAGCGGGGCCACCAGAACGACTGGAGCATTCTATCCGTGCCATGTGGCCTTATGCCAAGCGAGTGGAGGGCCGCCATGCCGAATGAGATGCCCTCCATGGCAAACTCCTGGTATCCGGCTGGCTCTGCTTCGCTGCCGTCCCCGGGGAAAAGTCCTTCCAACAACCGGTCGTAGGCCACGCTCAATTCAGCCAGAGCCGTTCCCAGGCGTGTGTTCCATTCCGGCAAATCGCCATAGAGAGCCACAACGGCGGCGAGAGCGCCACCCACCGAATTCGCCATCCAGTTGCTGGCAGCGATAGGCATTCGGTTGTTTGTGAAATACTCTTCGACCGTGGGGTTGATACCATTTCGCCATAGACCTTCAGTAATTTCTTTTTTTTCTGCAAGAGTCAGCCGATCTGCGATTAGGTCATATCCAACGGCCACTCTCTGAGAAAAAACTCCCACCTCATAATAAGTGTGCAGGCCGTGGGCCTTAAACCAGGGCGGCGTCCAGGTGGGCCACGTCGAGATGGTGAGCAGCCCCTTGCGTGCCGCGCTCAGCGCTGCCTGATCGCCATTCAACCGGTATTCAACGGCGTTGAAAGCGATCGCGTTACTGTAATTTTCAAGCAGCGAGAAATATTGCGGGAGGCCTGGGAAAACCGAGATACGTGGCAACAACGTGATGTTCTCTCCCGCAAAAGCGCTGTAAGCCAATGCCGAGCGCAAGTCCCGGGCCTTTGCGCTCAGCGCGGCCAGAAAGGGGCTGGATGCGGACATGGAACGAAGTTCTTCGATTCTCCGTAGAGTCAGCAATACGCGTGGATGCGGAGGAACTTCACCGAGCACAAGAAACTGGAACTCATTGCGCGCCGCACCGGAATTGACAATCGCGCGGTAAATTCCGGGCTGCAATGTTCGCGGTACCGAAACCTGATAATCAGCCTCCTGCCCAGAGCCTTCGAGACGCTTTTCTGAGAGGGGGACCTGCTTGCCTTCTGAATTGTAGACAGAAATCCTGAGCGGAGCCCGCGCCCGGACTTCCACCGTGAAATGTCCACCGGCTTCCACAGGATGCTCAGCCACCGGAAGCTTCGCACCGGCGGAATGCGCGAGCTGTGGTTTGAGTAAAGGCAGCACATCGCTCCGCTCAGCAACGATTTCAAGATGGCGGAGAAATAGCCTGTTGGAAGAGTCCAAAACCGGGTCCTTTACCGTGGCTTCGATCACGATTGCCTGGACGTTTGCTCCTGCTGCCGGAATTCCCAGGTTTGTCCCACGGATGGTTATGTTGTTCGTTCCGGACACTCGCGGCTGAGAAGCCTGATAAAGCTTCCCATTCTCTCCTGCCAGCATGATCGTGACGCCCTCGACAGAGCCGCTGATCTTCAACTGATAGGTTAGATTGAACTGGGACTCGCGGGTCACATGGAAGGAGAGTGGCTTGATCAATCCAATGCGCAAGGTGTCCTGGCCATAGGATTTGACGTCGCGCACCAGGCATTGGCCTCCGTTGAGATCCGCGGTATAGAGACCGGGGTCGAATCCAACGTCTTGAGCCAGCGGATAGCTCAGCCAGTCGCGAATGCCATGTGAAAAATCAGACACCCAGGTCCAGCGGACGTAGGATTGTGCGCTTCCGCCCAATTGCGCGGCCCGCGTGAGTGCCGGCACGCACACAATTGGGCACAACAGCAGGACCGTTGTCTGAAAGATTCTACGGGAAAGCTTCAATGCCGTTCTTCCGCCTGGATGCCCCGCTGAATTGGCAGCAGGTCTTTGGACATGGCTTGAATCTTGCTGCACGCTTCAACGATGTCATCGACGTCTCTGATTGTCCCCAGGAACAATGTCTGCTCCAGCCAAATCCCGTCGCGGCACAGCCGCTCGCATTCAGGGAGATTCAATGATTCATAATCCTGGGCGGGCTCCCAGTTGCCGCAGGCGCAAGGAGGCTGATTCTTCCGCTGAAAAAGTGGATTGCGGTAAAGCGGATAAGGATAAGGCGCCTTGGCTGGGATGCCTTCGGCCTGCAGAGCGCTCAGGAAAACATCGCGGTCCAGGCCATTGAATGCTGAGGGATCGTAACGCAAGGTAACAAGATAATTCGGCTGGGAAGTGACTCGTGGGTCGTCCGCTCCTAGTTCCAATCCCTTGATGGGTTCGAGAAGCCTTCTCAACCGGCTAACATTCGCCTGGCGGATACGGGTTTGTCCCTGCAACCTTGCCAGTTGTTCGATGAGCACAGCCGCCTGCAAACCCGTCATGCGGTAATTGGTGCCAAGCGAGAAGTGTTCAAACCAGCCCCCTGAAGCTCGCCGGCCATGGTTGCAATAGGACCAGCATTTTTCGGCGAGCGTCTGCGACCGGGTCAGAATGACGCCGCCTTCACCCGAGGTCATCAGCTTGAAGGCCTGAAAGCTGAACGTTGCAAGATCACCGAAATTTCCCACCGGGATTTCCCGCCACAGGGCTCCCTGCGCGTGCGCCGCATCTTCAATGATTGCCAGCCCGTGATGATCTGCAATCTCGCGTAACGCATCCATGTCCGCGGGCTGTCCCCCAAAGTGTACGGGAATGATCGCTTTGGTGCGGGGCGTGATGGCCGCCCTGACCGATTCGGGCGAGAGATTAAGCGTGACCGGATCAATGTCAGCGAAAACCGGAACCCCGTGGCATAACATTACACTCGTTGCGGTGGCGATGAACGTAATGGCGGGAACTACGACCTGATCACCGCACTGGATGCCTAGAGACCGAAGTGCAACTTCCAGGGCGATGGTCCCATTAACGCAGGAAATGGCATATGGGACGTGATGCAGAGCCGCAAAGGCCCTTTCAAACTCTTCGACTTTCCTGCTGTATCCGCCCCAGGAACCGCTGCGAAGGACGGCAATTACGGCTTCCTCCTCCGGCGCCCCGTGTTGAGGCCAGCTTGGGAATGGTTGAGACCGGACAGGAGTCCCGCCCAGCAATGCGAGGCCCATGCTAATGCCCTCCCAATGCGCTTGGACTGGTGGGCATGGGCGCATATTTGAGCGTCTTTGAGATCCGCCGGCAGGTGTCCATCAGCGATTTAGACATTTCACGATCGCATTTGTGGGTCACACGGCCCGCAGGCCCTGAAATGCTGATTGCCGCAACCACCTCTCCAGCAGCATTAAATATCGGGGCCGCAATACACCGCGCTCCCGAGGAATCCTCTCCATTGTCAACGGCAAAACCCTGTTCCCGAACGCGGCTCAATTCGCGTTTGAAAGCTGCCTCGTCGCGAACTGTGCGGTCTGTCAGGTGGTGGATGGGGTATTTTTTCAGGACGGCATCGACCTGCTCTTCAGACAAGCGGGAAAGCAGACACTTTCCAAGGGCGGTTGAGTACAGCGGGCTTCGCATTCCAGCATGGGCCGCCAGGCGAAAAGCGTGAGCACTTTCCAGCACGTGGATATACAGGACATCTCCACCGTCGATCACGCCGAGATTTACGGTCTCATTGAAACGATTCAGCAGGACGGTCATCAGCGGAGACGAAAGCCTGATCAGTTCTCGCGTGGGTTGGGCGCCAAGACACAGGTTCTCCCAACGGGACGTCAGGGAGTAGCGCCCCAGGGTGTCTTTCTCCGCGTAACCAAGCTGGCAAAGGGTGTACAGAATGCGAAACACCGAACTCTTGATCATTCGCGTCCGCGACGCAAGTTCCCCCAGTGAAACCTCGCGTTGCCCGCTGAAGGCCTCTACCACTTTTAACGTTCGTTCGATCGCCGCGATGTAGTTTCGTGCCGCCATATTTGCACTGGATGTCCCTTATATACACAATTCCTCAGGCTATTGTAAAGGTAAAAATCTCCGGAATGCTGAAATCGTTCTTCCTGTAAGAAGCAAGCGGAATGCGCATTTTATGCCAGAATGGCAAGCATATCTGCTTTTGACGACCTTTGGAATATTAGAAAAATGAGGAAACGATTCTAAACAGAAGAATCGATTTCAAGGTGCGTCCGGTCCAACCCGATAAGGCAGCCGATATCTTTGGGCGGGCAAGTGTGGGCCCCGTTAGCGCTTCTATTTCTCTTCCAACTCCTACAGTAGAATTCCCTCCATGAGTTTTGGCGCCGGCGCGGCAAATCAAGCAATCACTCCTGCGGTTGGTTTTAGCCTGTCGGGATTCATCGCCCGGCTTGTGGACCTTCAAATGGCATCGGAGGTCCTCTCCACGAGCGGTCGATGGTGTTGCCGGACGGGACCGGTCAGGCGGCCATTGTGCAGAGCCGAATCTGCTGGGGTTTGCCAGCAGGCGCGACGCCTTAAAAACCGCATCAGGGCTTGGAGACCAACCGTACCAGTTGCACCCTTTTTTGGGCGACCCCGGTGCGGGTGCTGATGACCGCAGCAGCGGAGTGACCGGCATCCTTGCAGGTTTCCGCCGCACCGGCGCTCTCGCGCTTCGGAAAAAGACAAGTACCAGTTGAGTACGGCTTGACCGTTCCAGAGGTGTGTTAGCGCGCTTTTCGGTTGCCAGCCGTGCTGCAAAATCTACGAGACACCCTAATTTGTATCGCCTGTTAACCGTAGGGTTGCAGGTTCGAATCCTCCCCGAGGAGCCGACATTCCGAAGAACTTAGCCCACAATCCGGAATTCGGCAAAGTACGAATTCGTACCACTTCACG
>JAJYJL010000269.1 GCA_021789565.1 Acidobacteriota bacterium | reverse complement strand
CGGGACGCAAATACTTGTCTCCCACCACGATCATACCCATTGTCAACAGCGCGTAAGCATACCATCTTCAGCCGAAGAGCAGCACATGCAAGCTTCAACAATACTAACATATTGTTAGTAATATTGGCTACAATAAACCATCACTCACAACAATACTAACGATAAGTTAAATATGTCTTGACATTGACTGGCCGCTTTGCTATACCATGCTTCGATCAAGGGCAAATCCCAACACTTTGGTTCCAAAGAACCGCGGCGCTCGGATTTGGGCCGGGCCAATAGCCATAACAAGGAGGCGTGGTAAGATGCGCATCAAAGAAGTCATCCATCGAGGAGCATCCTTCGTCACTTGGAGTCTCTTGCTTTCCTGCTGCTTTTGCTTAGCGCCCAAGTTCCTGTTCGGACAGGCCACCACTGGAGTCGTGGGCACGGTCACTGATCAATCTGGCGCCGTTATTCCTAAAACAAGAGTGACCGTGACCAACGTAGGCACGGGAATTTCAGCGACAGTTGTGACTGGCCCCTCAGGAGAGTATTCCGTCCCGAACCTGCCAGTCGGAACGTACAACATTTCTGCGGAGCATTCGGGTTTCGCTAGGGCTGAGAAACAGAATATAAAACTGGATGTCGCCGTGACCCCTCAAGTGAGCTTCGTTCTGACCGTGGGAAAAGAGGTCCAGGTTGTAAATGTCGGAGGAGCCGCACCTGTGTTACAGACAAGCGGCGCACAGGTTGGGGCCATCATCCGTAACACCAGCATTGTGAATCTGCCACTGAACGGGCGCAGCTTTACACAGCTTACCCTGCTCGTTCCAGGCACAGCGCAGGCCATGAGTGACACTGTCGCGGGAAGGTATTCCCTACGACCAAGCGGCCTTTCCTTTGCCGCCAATGGAACTCGCTCAACCAATAATGATTATTACCTCGACGGAGTGTCGATCAAGGAAATCCAGCACGATAGCCCTGTCCTGAGCCCTTCTATCGACGCCTTGCAGGAATTCCGTGTACAAACCAGCAATTACGACTCAGAGATGGGTGGTGAAGGCGGAGCCTATGTGAACATGGTGACGAAGTCTGGCACCAACCAATTCCATGGGGGTGCCTATGAGTTTCTGCGCAATGATAAGCTGGATGGCAGAAACTTTTTTTCGCCCACTAGACCGCCTTTCCGGCGCAATGATTTTGGAGGAGACATCGGCGGTCCCGTTATTAAGAATAAGAGTTTCTTTTTCGGCAGCTATGAAGGTATTCGAGTTCGCAAAGGAATTACCCAGACGGGGATCGTTCCCACTCAGGCGCAGCGGTCGGGTGATTTCTCCTCTCTATTGAACCAGGGCATCCAAATCATCGATCCACTCACCGGACAGTCTTTTACGGGTAACATGATTCCGACCACTAGTATGAGTTCAGTGGCTACCCAGGTTCTTCAGAAGTATGTTCCCTTGCCCAATGTTCCAAATTCCGCTCTGAACTGGATTTCCAACGGGTCTGAAGCCATCAACTCAGACCAGGGCATTGGCCGGTGGGATTATAAATTGGCCGATAACGATTCGCTGTTTGCCAGGTACGCGATTGAAGAAATCGAAGCCGTACCGCCGCCCTTCTTTCCAACCGATGGGGCCACCCGTTCAAGCCGAGGGATGGATTCGGTATTGGGCTGGACTCACACTTTTGGCGGCACAATGGTTAATGATGTCAGGTTTTCTTTCAATGAGCACCGTCACACAGAGGCTGTTGCGCGCGCTTTTAAGGAGGATGTCGTCAAGGAGCTTGGAATTAATGGTCTCTGCGAGGCGCCTGCATGCTGGGGAATCCCTAGCTTCAACATAAGCGGACTCTCCTCGTTTGGGGAACACGGCATCGGGATCCAGACCGTATCCGGGCCGCGAGCATGGATTAACCAGTTTTTCAATCTCGACGAGAAATTCCTGTGGACAAAGGGCACGCATACTATGAAGTTCGGTGCCCAGTACATTCGCCGGCGCGATACATTCCCGGAGGCCATTTACCCGCGTGGCATTTTTAGTTTCGATGGCCGGTTCACCAGCCCAACCGGATCACCAAATGCCAACACTGCTTTTGCAGACTATCTTCTGGGTCTTCCCCGGATAAGCGTCGCAAGTATTGACATCTTCGATCCCAACATGCGCACCAACGAGGTCCACCCGTGGTTCCAGGATGACTGGAGGGTAACCCGCAACTTGACGCTTAATCTCGGAATGCGCTACGACTTTTTCAGCGTTCCCGTCTCCAAGAGCAATACTATTTCTACGGTCGATCTTGCCGCGCCCGGAGGGCTGTTGGTCCCTGCTACCGAACATGCTAAATATGGATATCCACGGGGCCTTTATCACACTGACGCCAATAATGTCGCACCCCGCATAGGCTTAGCGTGGAATCCAGATTTTCTGAACAAACGCACCGTGTTTCGCGCCGGATACGGTATCTTCTATCAGCGCGAAGCGGTGAATACTGAAATTGACCTCTCCATCAACCCTCCTTTTGTCAACCAGACGAGTGTGACTCTCGAACCCGGCGGTGTGTCCACGTTTGACATCCAAAATGTATTTGTAGGCAGCAGCCCAATTCCTCTTCTAACTTTTGGCATTTACCCGAATTTCGGCCAGGCCTATATCCAAAGTTGGAACACTGCGGTTCAGTACGAACTTACCCCTCGAGTAAGTCTTCAGATCGGCTACGTTGCCAACCATGCCACCCATCTTTCGAACGCCTACGATGTGAATCAGGCGCTGCTTGGGTCAGGCACGGTCCAATCGCGGCGACCGTACTATAATTTCGGATCCGTCAACTGGATTGACAATTCCGGCGCATCCAATTTCAACTCGCTCCAGGTTGAAGTCCGATCCCAGGACTGGCATGGCCTGACTTTCCTCTCGGCCTGGACGTATGCTAAGGGGCTCGACGATTCGACTGGAACGTTCATCGGCGAAGGCGGGCAGGGCATCATGAACATCCATAACCGAAATGCTGAAAAGGGCCTCTCGCCTAACACTCCGGGCCAACGCCTTGTGCTCAGCTATATCTATCAGTTGCCATTCGGCCAGGGGCGTCGCTACGGAAGTCAAGCTGGACCTGTTGCGCAGGGAATTCTGGGCGGATGGCAAGTCCAGGGGATCACTACTTTTCAAAGCGGATTCCCGCTGGGAGTTTCTGTATCCGGCGATATTGCCAACGTTGGCACCGGAGGACAAAGGCCAAACCGAATTGGCGATCCCAATAGTGGGCCAAAAACACTGAAAGAGTTTTTTAATAAGGCGGCCTTTGCCGCGCCAGCTCCGGGGACGTTTGGCAATGCTGGTAGAAACCTTGTGATTGGCCCTGGGATCAACGAATGGGATTTCGCGGCGTTCAAGAGCTTTCGGCTGCCGCTGAATGAGGCTTCGAAACTCGAATTTCGGGCTGAAATGTTCAACATCTTTAACCACGCGAATTTTACGAGTGTGGGCACAACATTTGGAACGTCGACGTTCGGGGTGATTTCAGCCGCTGCCGAACCCCGTGACGTTCAGCTAGGACTGAAGCTGATCTTCTAGGAGACAGTTAGATTCAGCTCGCATAGTAGGTTTGAGTTGCCCAGAGCAACCAAGGTCTATCCGAAACGTGGGCGCGGCGTTATACTCACCCGCAATGGCGGCTGTGAACGGTTGGCCACGCGCGTGAGATTCGTCGCGTAATCAACACAAAGGCCCTGCTGCCTTCGCCGCCTGCCGGACGAGGAGAACACTGTGCGAAACCTCAAGCGATTCCTCACCGTTTTTTCACTCATGGCGTGTGTGTTCCTGGGTGGGACCCTGCGTTCCGCGCGAGCATCCTGGAGAGCGGGATTCGCAAGTATCAAGATCACTCCCCACGGCTCGCTTTGGATGGCGGGTTACGCCGCAAGGACCCACCCCTCTCAGGGCACACTTCTGGAATTACACGCAAAGGCCCTGGCAATCGAGGATGAGACCGGCCATAGGGCTGTGCTGGTGACAACCGATCTGCTGGGACTCCCCCGGACGGTAAGCGAGGCTATTGCCAACCGTGCTCGACAGACGTATGGTTTGAGTCGTGATCAACTGTTTTTGAACTCCTCGCATACGCACAGCGGTCCGGTGATCGGAAAGATGTTGCAGGTTGCCTACGAAGGCAAGCAGGGCATGAATGCCCAGCAATGGTCAGCAGCAGGAGCGTACACCGACTTCCTGGAGGATCAAGTCGTAAAGGTTGTCGGGGTTGCTCTCGACAAGCTTCAGCCAGCAACACTTAGCTTTGGCCATGGACAGGCTGATTTTGCAATGAATCGCCGCGTGAAGACGGCCGCTGGATATGTCGGGGGCGTCAACAGGGATGGGCCCGTTGACCATGACGTCCCCGTACTGGTTGTTCGCAATCAACGCGGGAAAATTCTGGGTATCGTCTTTGGTTATGCCTGCCACAACACGACCATTGGCCCGAACTACTACGAATTCAGTGGCGATTACGCTGGCTTTGCCCAGCAGTGGCTGGAAAAGCGTCATCGCGGCGCGGTAGCCATGTTTGTGGAGGGTTGCGGCGCCGACGCGAATCCTTACCCACGTTGGAGCAAGGAGCGGAGAGGAGTAGAATTTGCCCGGGAGCACGGTGAAGAACTGGGACAGATGGTTGAGAAGGCAGCGGGCGGTCCCCTTTTTCCCGTCCGAGGGCCGCTCAGAACCGCCTTCAAAGTTTTCCCTGTCCGGTTCGCAGGTCCGCCGACGCGTGCAGATTTTGAAGAAAAACTCAACAGCGATGACATTTACGTTCGAAAGCACGCTGAGGCCATGCTAAAGATAATCGACCAGCAAGGCCATGTGCCTGCAACCTATCCGTACTCAATCGAGGTGTGGAAGTTCGGATCCAGCCTGACCATTGTCGCATTGGCTGGCGAGGTGGTGGTTGATTATGATTTGAGGCTCAAGAAGGAACTGGGAGCGGACAAGCTCTGGGTCGCCGGCTATAGCAACGATGTATTTGCTTACGTTCCCTCATTGCGCATCCTTAACGAAGGCGGCTACGAGGGTGGCGGCGCAATGATCTACTACGGGCAGCCTGGTCCATTTGCCCCCAGTGTTGAAGAGACCATAATTCGCGAAGTCCACGAGGTGATAGGAAGCCTTCGGAAGCAACCCGAAGGTACAAATAAGACTCTTTAGCCGAGGTCAGGTCACAATCGCCTATTCGGCAAACGAAGTCTCAGGGGGAACATATGAATAGCAATCTCACACGCCGTGATTTCTTAGGTAGTGCGGTCGGAGTTGCCGCCGGACTTTCGGCGCCAGGTAGAGCCTTAGCCAGGGCTGTGCCGAAACCTTCTGCGGGCGGGGGTCTGGCGATTCTGGGCGGAGCCCCTGTCCGCACAAAGCCTTTTCCATCCTGGCCCGTGATCGAAGAGAACGACAAGAAGGGCTGGATGCAGGTACTGATGACCGGCAAATGGAACCGCCTGGACGGGCACTTTGCGCATCAATTCGAAAGTACCTGGGCGCGGACGCTGGGGGCCAGGTACGGCCTTGCTACTGCCAGCGGAACGACAGCATTATTGACTTCGGCCAACGCGCTTGGCATCGGACCTGGTGACGAAGTGATTGTGCCGCCCTATACCTTTGTCGCGACCGTGAATATTGTCCTGCTGCAGCACGCCTTGCCGGTTTTTGTCGACACAGATCCGGAAACCTTCCAGATCGACGCGCGCAAGGTCGAGGCCGCGATCACCAAACGGACCCGATGCATTATTCCCGTGCACCTGGGAGGATCGGTCGTCGACATGGCTACCATCCTCGACGTGGCAAAACGGCATGATCTGTTTGTCATTGAAGACGCCTGCCAAGCCCACCTGGCGGAATGGCGGCACAAGAAAGTAAGCACATTGGGGAACCTTGGATGCTTCAGCTTCCAAGCCTCAAAGAACCTGAATTCAGGCGAAGGCGGGGCGATTCTGACCAATGATGAGGGGCTCTATGAGTATTGCCTGAGCTTCCACAATCAGGGCAGAGGAAAATATAACTCCGGTTTTGGCTACGTGAGGAACGGTGCGAATTTCCGCATGACAGAGTTCCAAGGCTCGCTGCTGTTGCAGCAACTGACTCGGCTGGAAGCGCAAAGCCGCGTACGGACCGAGAACGCCCTCTATTTGACAAAGATGCTGAAAGACATTCCAGGTATCACACCAGCTCGGATGTACGACGGCTGCACCAGAAACGCTTACCACCTTTACATGTTCCATTACGACAGCACGCATTTTGCGGGGCTTCCGCGCTCGCGTTTCCTGAGGGCGCTGGAAGCAGAAGGAGTTCCGGCCTCTGGCGGGTACACACCTCTGAACAAGGAACCTTTCCTGAAGGAGGCCTTGGGATCGCGCGCCTTCAAAGCCATTTACACGCAGAGGGAACTGGCCGAGTACGAAGAGCGGAACCACTGTCCTGAAAACGACCGGCTCTGCGAAAGGGCCGTCTGGTTTGAACAGACCATGTTCCTGGGCACAACGACCGACATGGATCAGATCGCAGAAGCAATCAGGAAAATCCACAACCAGGCGGGAACGCTGGTGCGCTCCAAAACTTTGTAATTCATTCGTGGCTCGCGCTGTATGAATCGGAAGTCTGAAGAAAAAGCAGAGGGAGTGAAAGCAACATCCCCCGGCGGGAAATCTGTTAGAAGCGCAGAAGGCTTAGCTGGGGGCGCGTTGTGTCGCGGATACTGCCCATAGCATGCTCCACTGGCGGAGTCTGCGGGCAATAGCCGGCGGGGAATGGGTCCCCGTCGCGATGTTAACAGTAATTGTCCACCTGAAGCATCAGGAGCTATGGCTAAGTTTAACCGGCGTCAATTTGCTGCCATGGTAGGGAGTGTTCCCTTGTGGGCTGCCCATCGAGTTGGATCGTCTGCCGAGTTTTCCGTTGAGGGTGCTTGGGGAGCAAAGCGTCACGCGATTTTGTCCAGGATGGAACTCGCGATGGGTTCCTTCCCAGAAAAGAAGGCAAGACCTTCGCTGCACATGAGGATTCTGGAGCGAGTAGATACCCCCACAATTTCACGATGGAAAATTTCCTACGTCAGCGAAGAGGGGGACCGCACGCCCGCTTACCTGTTGCGGCCGAAAAAACTGGCGGGTCAGGTTCCGGGAATCCTATGTCTCCATCAAACCACGCCGCTCGGTGCAGCAGAACCTGCTGGTCTGGGAGGCAATCCGGATTATCACTATGCGGAAGAGCTTGCTGAGCGCGGCTACGTGACGCTTGCCCCGAACTATCCTGACCTGCCTTTTGGACAGGGCTTTGGCGGGTATCGTTACGATGCCTACCGGTGCGGATATCAGAGCCAGACGATGAAGGGCATCTGGAACCACGTGCGGGCCCTGGACCTGCTCCAGTCAATGTCCGAAGTTGACCCGCAGTGCCTGGGGTGCATCGGTCATTCTCTCGGTGGACACAACACGCTTTTTGTGGGTGCGTTTGACCCTCGCCTTGGAGTTCTGGTCAGCAGTTGCGGATTTACCCGCTTCAAAGAGTACGGCGGGGGTGACCTTTCGGGTTGGGCGCAGGAACGATACATGCCCAGGATCGCGCTCCGGTACCACAACAATCCAGCCGAAATGCCATTTGATTTTTCGGACGTACTGACCGCGCTTGCGCCTAGGCCACTTTTTATCAACGCGCCTCTGCACGACGCGAACTTCAGCGTTGAAGGCGTAAGAGAAACCCTGAGGGTCGTAAAACCTCTCTATGCGAACCGGTTCCATGCCGGGGATCGGCTGGTGGTGCGGCACCCCGATGCGGCGCATTCTTTTCCACCGGCAGTCCGTCATGAGGCCTACGAATTCATTGGCAAGTGGTTGCGAGGCCAAACTCGCAAGGATTTAGCGTAGAATTTCGCCGGATATTGCTGCCGGAAATTGGTCTGTGTAAACGTAACACCAACCCAGGCAGGTGGGGATAACCAACCTGCAACGTCATTTCATGTCACGTCGTGTTGGAGGGAATATGAAGGTGAAAAGTACGGGCTGGATATTGCTGCTGCTAGCTGGGCTTGTTGCCATGGCCGGCTGCCAGACACCGGCCCTGCAGAAGAAGGCTGAATCAAACGCTACTCCTGGAATTCTTCAAGCGCATTTTTATGACTCTGGCTTCAACCTGGCCGACGACAATTACAATGCCTGTTTTCGCGCAAGCAACGGAAAGGTCTATTACGTCCTCTGCTCAGGATCGGTAGACACGGGCGCTCAGATGTACGCCCTCGACCCGGCTACGGGAAAGATCGCCCACGTGGCAGATCTGACGGAGGCGGCGGGCGAGAAGGGGCTGCACGCGGTCCCGCAGGGGAAAGGGCACAGTGTCTTTATTGAATATCAGGACAAACTCTACTTCGCCACGCACATTGGCTACTACAATCCCGCAACCGCC
>JAJYJL010000268.1 GCA_021789565.1 Acidobacteriota bacterium | reverse complement strand
CTATCCGCAATGGGGGCGCCGGCAATAGCGTGCACGCGGATTCGGCTCGGGATCGTCACGGGCCGCCAGGGGAGTTCAGAAGCCCAGGCCGAGGGAATATATTCAGCAGGTTTCGACTGCGGCGAAGCGGCGGCAGGATACCACAGCCACACCATCAACTCCCGATTCTTTCCAATCTTCGATGAATAAGGGTCGTAGCGTTGGGCGTCTTTCCAATCAAAAAGTGTCCGGCCGATCGCGTAAGGGCCGGAAAGTTTTGGAAGTACCACCTCCCGATGGTCACCAAAATGCACCACAACCCCGAAGAGTCCAATGAACATGATAAAGCCCAGAATCAGGATCAGCACGGTAACTGAAACCGTCCTGATGATTCTGACCCCGGATGTTACGGGTTGACTGCTTAAGAAATCGGGTTGCGGGGCCAAATGTTCTTCCAGTTACAGTGTTTTGGTTTTGAAACAGTGGTACACGGGGCCTTGCTGGCGCGCGCCGGGCGGCTCAGCATCAACCCTGCCTGTAGCCATGGAACCAGCACGCGGTGGACGAACCACGATTCCATACGCTGTGGCGGCTGCCCGCGGGGATAAAAACTGCGTCGCCCGGGCCCAGCACGGCGCGTGCGCCTTCAACTTCAAACTCCACGCTCCCCTCTTTCACCGCCACGCGCTCGTCGGTCTGGTGTACAAAATCGAGCCACTGCTGTCCGGGAGGGTCCACCCAGAGACTGCAACTGAATCCGTCTAGCGCCCAGACCTCTGCCACACTCTTTGTTTCCAGAGGCCGATCGTCCGGCCAGCGGCTTATCTCAAGCCCATGCATGGTCAAGTATCTCCCGGAAGGGCTATTATAACGGACTGCGATCCCGGCCGGGAAGCAGGCGACTGAATATCCCTCGGCAACTTAAAGGGCAGGCCACGAATCTTAAGATAAGATGTCGATTGTTCCCGGTAAATTCTCTTGCGAGGTTCCAAGCGATGAGGTCGAATTCGATCAGAAGCATGCGACTTGCGAAGCGAGTGACAGGGGCTCTGGCGCTCACCCTCCTGTTTGCGGCGGTGATGCCAGCCTCACAACAGTCGGTTCCCGTTCCCCAGGTTAATGCCAACCTCGGCCCCTGCACGGTGGACTTTACGGTCAGCGAAAAGGCCAATCGGCCTCTCTTCAACGCTGAGATATCCGTGAAGATTGCCTATGGGTTTATGGGCGTGAAAAAAATGGACTTAAAAGTTGGAACGAACGACGAGGGCAAAGCGCGCTTCGTGGGCCTGCCGGAAAAGGTCCATAACCCTCCACTCTCATTTGTTGTCAGTGCCAAAGGGCTGACCAAAACCGTTAACTACTGGCCCAGTGTCAAATGCCAGGCCCGTTATTCGGTTGTGATAGAGGGCCGTTGAACGACCCGTCGGGTTCAAGGCAAAAAGTAAGTGACCGTCACCGCGCCCGGGAGGCGCAGGGATTTCTTCAGATGGCCAAGCACTTACTAATTGTTAAGGCGATTTTGGAGCAAATGCCAGCATGAAAAAGTATGTCCTTGTGTTTGTCGCCGGAATCCTCCTGGTACCGGCGGCTTTCTATCTCTACCTGCGGTCAGGATACGCACCCGTCTCAACTGCGGCGTCACCGCTTCCTTTTGAGCAGTTCTTTGCAAGGCTCGCCATGCGCGCGACCCTCTCACACGATGTTCCCAAGGCGGACACGATTCCGCCAACAGAGGCCGATTTGAAAGCCGGCGCAAATCTTTATCGGGAGAATTGCGCAGTTTGCCACGGCCTTCCGAACGCGCCACAAAGCGCTATTTCAAAGGGGATGTATCCTCATCCCCCGCTGTTTTTCCGGCCTGACAAACCCACCCTGTACGATGCAAGCCGCCCTTTCCGCCCTCTCAACCCCAAGGCCTACTGGAAAGTGCAGAATGGGGTGCGGTTGACGGGAATGCCTGGCTTCAAAGGGTCTCTCATTGAGCAGCAACTGCGGGAAGTGAGCGATTTCGTTGGAAACGCCAGAAATCTGCCGCCCGCCGTGATGGCGGTGCTGGAAGGCAAGCCCGAACAATCCGGCCCGGATGCCTTAGCCTCCATTCCCCATCCGCAAACAGCCTCTCGCCGAAAGTAAGGGTTGCTTCGATTTCATTTCTGTGGTTATAATCGGTTCCCGATATCGGAATTCAATATCGAAGTACGTCAAAAGGGGCGTTTCAACTATCAGCAAACCCCTCATGAAGCCATGGAGGCTCGACATGGAAATCTCTGTCCGTGCACTAGCCAGTGAGCTGCACGGAATGTTCATCGGCGGCTTCTTTTTAATGGCAGTCTTTGGCGTCATTGTTGAGCTGTTCAGATCAAAGTATGTCAAGCAACCATCCGAACTCACAGCCAGGGGGCAGTCGCTCAGGAGTTTTTACCTTTTTGTTACCCCAGCGCTGGGCTGGATTGCCGTGCTGCTGGGCGCTTACATCGTCTATCCCTGGTATCGGGCCATTCCTCCTGCCGGCGTTGCAAGCCTTGCCGGATATCCGCAGCGCCTCTTGCTGTCAAGACCGGGCACTTCCGGCTGGCACCGGGTCGGCATGGAGTGGAAAGAACACGTGGGCTGGTTTGCACCCATTGCCATCACGATGGTCGCGTACGTCATGACCAAACACCGGCTGGTCATGAAGAAGTTTCCGCAGGTCCGCGCAGCCGTGCTGGTGTTTGCGCTGGTCGCGCTTATGTCGGGTGGCCTTGCGGGTTTCTTTGGAGCGATGATTGACAACCACGCACCCGTCAGGGGCGGAGCCACAATCCATCTTGTATCGGAGGGCAAATGAACGCTATCCCATCACGAGAGGCGGAACGCGACAACTCGAGTGCGGTCGACCAGCTTCCAAACGGACCCGCCGCCGCGGCGATTCTGTCGGCTGGAATCGGCTGCTGCGCGTTGGGCATCCTGGCGGTGATTGGAGACGGCTCTGCGGCGGCCGCGCGCTTGTTGACGTTTTACCTGCCAACGGGCCTGCTCTCAGGAGTAACCACCACTGCCATTCTGGTGTGGCTGCTATCCTGGTTGATTCTGGCCAGACGGTGGCGATCAAATACAGTTGCCATTGCAAAGGTCAATACGGTGGCCTTTGTGCTCCTGGGGCTTTCTCTTTTGCTGACCTTTCCTCCCTTTGCGGATCTATTGCTCAGCAAGTAAGCGGTGGATGTTGGCCGCGATTGAGGAACTCATGACGAACCACCAGCGCGAACTTTTTTCGGGTCTGATCCGGCTGCACGTTCTTCACCATGCCTGTGAGGAACCCATTTTTGGCCTCGGAATGATTGAAGAACTGGCCCGCCATGGTTATCGCCTCAGTCCCGGCACCCTGTATCCCGTGCTCGACGGTCTGGAAAAGAAAGGGCTGCTGCGGTCTTCACGCCGGCTGGTTGACGGCAGGTTTCGCCGGGTTTACCGGGCCACCCCGGCGGGCCGCAAGGCCCTTAAGACAGCCAGGCTCCGTGTCAAGGAACTGTTTGGCGAGCTTTTCGAGGACGAATTATGAGATTGATCGTTTTGCTTTTGTTTATACTGGCGTGTTGTCCCAAGGTGCTTCTTGCCGGGCCCCCATTCCAAACCGACGATCCAGATCCCGTCCCCTACAAGCACTATGAGTTCTACACTTTCTCTTCTGCCGGTTCCACACGGCTCGAAACAGACTCCCTCGGACCCGCAGTGGAACTCAACTGGGGAGCAGTTCCCAACGTGCAACTTCATCTGATTGTTCCCGCTGCGGCAGCCTTCCCATCGGATGGGCCGGCGGCGTTTGGAATGGGCGACATTGAGACAGGCATCAAATACCGCTTTATCCAGGAAACCAGGCACCGGCCAATGGTCGGCACGTTTACTATGCTTGAAATGCCAACCGGCAATTCCGATCGAGGCCTGGGTGTAGGCCAGTTATGGACGCGAATTCCGATCTGGATTCAGAAAAGCTTTGACCGCTGGACCACTTACGGAGGTGGTGGAATAGTGGTCAACCGTGCCCCAGGCGCGCGGGACTATCCGTTCAGCGGATGGTTGCTTCAGAGGGACATCGGCAAGAAGTGGACGATGGGGGGAGAAGTCTTCCACCACGGACCCGAGGGGATCGGCACGCCCAGTCCACGTTCTGCCACCATGGTTGATCTCGGCGGCTACTACTACTTCAGAAATCCGGGTTTTCAATTGCTTTTTGCTTACGGGCACAACATCGCGGGGCAAACCGAAAACTATGCCTACCTCGGGCTTTACTGGACATGGGGACCCAAGTCTAATTGAAATCACCCGCCCTGTAGAAACCGTCTGCCAAAACGAAGACCGGCAGACTCCGCAAACCGCTTCCCCCGGCCTGGCGGGCGAAAAGTAGGGCAGAGCTGCCATCGCTAAGCTAAACTGGTAAACTGTTGTCGCAAACCTTCGGCGGGTGCGCCGGTGACCGCGTCAACTGGCGGGTGTGGGAAATGGACACCAAGGCGTGTGGCCGCCTGAAAAGCATCTATAGGGCCAGTCCTCCCAAAGCTAAGACAAAGAGTCCGCATGAGCCTCCTGGTTTTCGCCTTCTTTTATCTGGTGATGTTCGCAATTTCTGCGGTGTTCTCATTTCTTGGGGTGGGCGGCGGTGTTCTGTATACTACGGTCCAGCTTTTCTTTGGGATCGAATTCTACACCGCCGCTTCAACAAGCCTGTTTCTGATTATGGTCACATCGCTTTCGGCCACGCTGGTAATCCAAAAGTCCGCCGCTATTGACTGGGCTCTGGCCATTGTGCTGGAAACACCGACGACTTTAGGAGTTTTTCTTGGCGCACTATACTCCGGCCACTTCTCGGGTGGATTCCCCATTTAGCTTAGGCGTGATCGCTGTTGCCGCTTTCTTCATGGTCAAACACTTTGAAATTCCAAATCATTGCGGCGAGAAGCCCGGTCGATTTTACCGCTGGCGCCGGGGCATTGGGCCTGAAAAATACTGTGTCAACCTTGCACTGGCCCTTCCCATTGCTTTTGTCGCCGGCGTAGTCAGCGGCATGGTTGGTGTCTCGGGCGGCATCCTCAAGGTGCCCATGCTGGTGCTGCTGTTTGGAGTGCCCATGAATATAGCCGTGGGCAGCTCGGCTTTCATGGTGGGACTCAAGGCCAGCGGCAGATTCCTGGGACATCTGGCAGCCGGCCACATTGACTGGAAGACGGCGTTGATTCTGATGCCAGGAATCTTTATCGGTGCCCGGATCGGTGCCCACACTTCCGTTAAGGCAGACAAGAAAAGAATGAAACAGTTCTTCGGGTATGTCCTTGCCACGCTGGCGTTGTTCCTTGTCTTTCGAAATACCTTCCTCTAAGAAACGTAGAGCGCAGGCACCATTTCTATGGAGAAAATGATGTCCTACAAAATTGACAACCGTTCGCGCTGGAATCTGACCCTGGCGCTACTCGGAATCCTGATTTCAACTGCTACGGTGGCCGCAGCAGCGCCCGCAGGAAATCCCGAGCTGAAATTTGAAATTTCTTTTCCGGCTTCGGTCCACAGCAAACCTATCACCGGGCGGGTCTACGTAATGGTTTCCGACGAACAGAATCCTGAGCCGCGCTTCCAGGTCGGCTCATGGGGCAGCCACCCGCCGTTTTTTGGCATGGACGTCCATCAACTTAAGCCGGGCCAGCCGGCCTTGATCGCTGGAAGCACGCTCGGATACCCGACGCGCAGCCTGAGAAATCTTCCTACAGGCGACTACTACGTGCAGGCGATGGTGAACATTTACACTGAGTTCCATCGCGCAGACGGCCACACCATCTGGGCGCACATGGACCAATGGGAGGGACAGCAATTTAACCGCTCACCGGGCAATCTATACAGTCAAGTCCAGCGCGTCCATCTCGATCCCGCCGAAGGCTTTGACGTCAAGCTGAGCCTGACGCAGGTGATCCCGCCCGTTAAAGTTCCGGCGGATACAGTCTGGATCAAGCACCTCAAGATCCAGAGCGAATTGCTCAGCCGGTTCTGGGGGCGACCCATCTATATGGGCGCCGTGGTTCTGCTGCCCAGGGGCTACGCCTCGCATCCAGACAGCTACTACCCGGTGATCTACAAGCAGGGGCACTTTGGACTGGAACCGCCGTTCAGATTTTCAACCACGGACGAAGACGTATCCGGACAATGGTTGGACCTTATGCGTTCTTACAACATGGAAACCGGCTACCAATTTTATAAGGCCTGGGACTCCGGCAGCTTTCCGCGCATGATCGCTGTTACTTTCCAGCACCCCACTCCCTATTTTGACGATTCCTACGCTGTGAACTCCGCCAACAACGGGCCTTACGGCGACGCCATCATGACGGAACTGATTCCCTACATCGAGACGCATTTCCGCATCATCCGCAAGCCTTATGCCCGCGTGCTCACGGGAGGATCGACGGGCGGATGGGAATCGCTGGCGCTGCAGGTTTTTCATCCTAAGTTCTTTGGCGGCACCTGGACACTCTACCCCGATCCTGTCGATTTCAGGCATGATCAGCTCATCAACATCTACAGCGACGACAACGCCTTTTTCGCGCCGGGACACCGCTGGCTGCCGGCAGTCAGGCCCCTCAGTCGCGAGACCGACGGCCAGGTAACTGCAACCGAGCAGCAGGAAAGCCAGCTCGAAGACGTGCTGGGCAGCCATGGCCGCTCCGGCCAGCAGCTCGAAGCCTGGGAAGCGGTGTATGGCCCGGTAGGCGCCGACGGCTACCCGAAACCTCTTTGGGACAAGACCACCGGAAAAATCGACCATAGCGTGGCCGACTACATGCGCGAGCATGGCTACGATCTCACGGAATATCTTCGGCGGAACTGGCCGAAGATTGGTCCCAGCCTGGTGGGCAAAATCCACATTGATGTGGGCGACATGGACAATTACTATTTGAATTTGGCCTGCTACGATCTCCAGAAATTCCTGGAAAGCACTACCCATCCCTACTACGATGGCAAGTTCGAATTCGGGCGGCCCGAAAAGGGGCATGGTTGGCAATCAACTAACCAGGCAAACATGGTTCGCATGATGGCCAGCCACATCTCCGCCAACGCACCCGCAGACGCAAATCTCAAACAGTGGCACTATAACTAAAGGTGAGCCATACAGTGACACGATAGAGGATCGTCATTTAACAGGAACACGCAATCACGCATAATGCCTGGAGATTTTGGCAGGGGCACCCAAACCCGCGGACTGGTATTAGCTCAATTAGCGTGTTCCCCATGGGCGCTCCCGCAAAGGTCACTTGAAGCCTGTAAATGCTTTTGATGTAACTGAAAAGCCAGCCGTTCATCATTAGACCAAGGGGAGCACGGTGCGAAGGCTTGGTTCTCTCAGCGAAACTCCTGCGTTGTTCAGGTTTGTGCGGCAACTGGGGCGGCAAGTCACTTGAAACTATACTCAGCCATACTTTCGATTTTCCTTTTGGTGTCCTCTGGCGCAGGCAACCTGCCCAATGTGAATCCTGCGCTGTGGGATAAAATTCTGCACCAGTACGTCAACCAACAACATCTGGTTGATTACACAAAATTGAAACAGCAGGACTGGAAAGAGCTCCATGATTTTGTCGCAAGTCTCGGCCAGGAGGGATCGCAACCCCTTTCGCCAGACGCGAAGAAGGCGCTGCTCATCAATGCCTACAATGCCATGACAATGGAGTGGATTGTTGAGAATTACCCGGTGCAAAGCATCTGGGATACGTCCCGGCCTTTCAAGGCCCACCGCTTTCACCTGGCGGGAGCAGCCGTTTCGCTGGACGAGATCGAGTCCCGCCTTCGCGAGATGAAGGATCCCAGGATTCATGCCGCGCTGGTTTGCGCAGCGCGCAGTTGCCCGCCGCTCAGACGCGAAGCCTATACGGCCGACAACATCAATGCGCAACTGGATTCAAACGTGCGCGAGTGGCTGGCCAATCCCGCCCTCAACCGGTTTGATACAAACAAGCGCATCGCAACCGTCAGTCCCATCTTCAAGTGGTATGGAAAGGATTTCCAGGCATATTCGGGCGGGCTGCGCGGTTTCCTGATCCAGTTCGGTCCGCCGGCAGCCATGGAAAAGTTGAAGGACGGCAAATTCGCCATCCGCTTTGCCACTTATCATTGGGGTTTGAACGATCAGTCCGGGCGGGGCAAAGGCTATTCGTCATTCCGATTGGGCATCAACTGGCTGAAGAACTGGTTTCGCAACTGGTCCTCAAGCCTGGGAAAGAAATACAACGTCAATCCTGTCATCTTCGGGGGCATCTATGTCGGCGCCATTCCCTTCTTCACTTTCTGTGTCGGATGGATCATCAGCAGACTGCGCCGGAAGAAGTCCATTGTTCTCCCTGTACTGGCCGCTTCTTTTTTCTTCATTTCCGCGTATCTGTACCTGCTGATCGTGGGGCGCAACATTCCTTTGTGGGTCTACATCTTCATCATTGCCATGTTCGCCTT
>JAJYJL010000267.1 GCA_021789565.1 Acidobacteriota bacterium | reverse complement strand
GTTGTTCCTTAGGAGAGCCGACCTCCGCTTCACCAGCCGGGGGCCATCTTGCAAGAAAACCCGTTCGCAGTACAATCGAATTCCAGCCAACGGCAAGCAGTGGCTTAACTGTTTGTCTCACCCCAGGGGACAAGCGCACTCGCTGGCCATCGCCTGTCCTCCTCGCCCTCGCTGGGCAAATCACAGGCTAGCAGCTTCCGTCAGGCAAAGTCATGCAGGCTTGCCGAAACCTCACCTTGCACCCACGCCACCGAGCGGGAATGAAAGCATCTTCAGGTGCTTCCGGAAAAGCGGCGCGGAAATTCAATTTCTTCCTGCGCCCACGCCACCTCTCTTCCCCTTTGCCCTAGGCCGCCTGCGAGCTTCCTTACGGCCGAGCTGCCCGGAATGCCTGCTGCACCCACGCCGAGTGCCACGTTCTTCAAAAAACGCCGCCGGCCTTCTCCCCGACTGCTCATTTTTGACGAGTTAGACACGTTTGGCGCCCCTACGGCAGGAATTTGCTTATCCTTGTCACCGTTGGTCAAACTGAATATCTTGAACGGAGAATCGCCTGTTCGGACCGTTCAGCATTCTGGCTCTCTATCTAGACCAGCGCGCTGATAGTGGTGGAAACGGAGGGAAACGAGCATGCGGCTCCTTTTGATACCAATAGGCGACCGAGGCGTAGTCATCCGCGAGCGGCTGATACCGCCCGTTTGGCCACCATCCGAGGGCCTGAATGGTGGCGCGCAGATCCCTCTTGAAACAAATCGCATCCATAATGTGCCAGCGGTACAGGCTCCATAACCTCGGACCATTGCCCTTTTCGCGCTTGAGCGTATTGCCGACATAGGCTGTCGTGTAAACTTCGGGAAAGCCGTAACTGCCCCCGAAGTAGTCTTCGGTGCCCGTTCCGCAAATTGTCGGAAACTGCTTGTCACCATCAATGTAAAACTTAACTTCCCCTTCCCCGTCCCAGCCGTCCGTCAATTGTGCCCACGCAATGAACGTCCCTACATAGCGGCCCTCCCCTTTTACCCCGTCAACGATGGTATGTTGCGGGAAGGATCGCTTTGTCGTCGCTCTCCGCCATTGGGCGTGGAAGTAGCCGACATCTTCGGGGACGGGCGTGAGCATGTAGTCTATCTGGTAGGTTACCGGACCTAATTCTTGAGACAAGTCATTGCTAAAGGTGATTTTGGCGTGCCGCTGGAAGGGCATCGGCCAGTAGCAATTTAGCGCCGACGTAGGGTTCACAATGACCGCCAGCGAGTTCACCGGCGCAAACCGGTCGTTACCGACCGCGAAGAAGTCTGTTAAGGGAACTTCAATGGATGGCGTCTCCTCATGATCCCAGTAGAAACGAAGCACGCATGCCCTGCCGTTACCCTCCCAGCTCGTCAACGTCGCAATCCAGATGTGCTCGATCACGCCCGGTCCATCAACCTCCATGATGGTGCGCGTCTCGCCCGCCTTGAATTTATAAAAGGGACTCACCTTCCAGCCTTGGCCCAGTTGCTCCGCAGCCGCTGAATAAGGAAGATTAGGATCATGAGGACTCGGTATGGCCCTTGCCCCCATGCCTTTTCCGCCCGTCGGGTTCTCGGGGGATACCTGGCGGCTCTCGGCTTGGGCTAATAGAGGCAACATGCCCAAGCCTGGACTGTGCCAGCGTGTTGGGACAGGGTCGGGCGATGCCGCCTTGGCCTTGGCCAGAGGTAAGCTCGACGCTGCAAAAAAAGCTTTTAAAAATTCGCCCCGCGAAATCTTGCTCATATCGCCTCCTAAACCGTAAGATTGGATTCCCGCTTGTTTATTCCCAGCCAAGTTTTTCTTTCAGTATCCCGATCAGCGGCTCGACCGTCGCCTTGAACCGCGGCTAGTCCGCCCCGCCGCTTTCGGTAACACGGCGCCACCATCGCCAAGCGCTGTGAGCAAACGGAACTCGCTGATTGAAAACTTATCTCAAAAAGTTCAATTCGCAACCCTAACGTATGAAGCCCTGTCTTACCGGATTCTTGGTCTTTTCTTGGCTTGCATAATCGCGTCCGTCTGTTTGAACAAATTGAGCTGCTTGTTCGCATCCACGGCGTCGTTCAATCGGCGGTAGATCTGGAAAAGGAGATAATGGGGTGTCGGGCTGTCGCGAGAAAGTTTCACGTACCGTTGGAGCTGAGGGATGGCCGCATGGTAGTGCCCTTCCTGGTACAGCACCTTGCCCACCTCCAAATAGCCGTCAACCAAGCCGGGTTGTTCTGATAACGCGGTGCGAAACTCTTTAAGGGCATCGGCCAACTTATTTTGCTCCAACAAGACCTTTCCCAAATTGTAATGTGCCATGAAGTGTTGGGGGGCCAGTTCGACTGCTCGCTGGAATTCTGCTGCAGCCTTATTCAACTGCGAAAGTTTCCAGTAGGCATCTCCCAGCACGTAGTGGAGCGAGGCTAAATCGGGACGCAGTTGTACGGCGGCCTCATACTCCTTAATCGCCTGTTCCGGAGCGTTCTGCAGCTCAAAGTACTTACCACGAATTTCATCCATGCGGTACGAATTCTTGCCCAGGGCCGCCAGCCTGGTTAGCATTGCTGAGGAGAGGCGAGAATAGCCTTGAACCAGGAAATACAGTTCATCCATGTTCGCGGGAGCATTCGCGGCCACCCCGGCAAAGGCCTTCCCCGCCTCATCGTTGCGATCCAGTGCCAGGTAGCACAGGCCCAGATAAAAGTTTGTCTGACCATCATTGCGATCAACGGCGACCACGGTTCGCAATGGCTTCAAAGCCTCGGTGTAGTCCCCGATATGAAATAGATCCGTGCCGAGGAGACGATTGGCATTCAGGTTGTCGGGCTGTAAATTGACCACTTTCCTTAGAACGGGAACAGATTTCCTGAAATCGCCGTTCAGGTCATAGAGTCGCACCAGGCTCAGTAGAGTTTCAGCATCGTTGGGATGCGCGCGGGCCGCGGCTTCGGCTTGGGATATTTGTCTTTGCAGATGGGCCGGGGAAGAAATTGGAGCGGGGCCGCCCCATTCTTGCGCAGCAGCTCCTGATGTGGCACCGATGACCAGAATTCCACATAACACGCGTCCTAAGACCAAGGCGCACTGGCACTTCAAAAAACTCATATCAAGGCTTTTCGATTTGAACTTCTAACCCCTGGATAAGGTCTTCGGGCTGTTTCTGCTTACTCGCCCGTGCGAACTGACGGAGCTGTTCCGCCGATTCAGAATGATCTCCCAGCTTTCCGTAAATCAACGCGAGTTGGTAGTGAGACTGGGCGAGGCCGGGGTTAAGTTGGAGGCTCCTCTGCAATTCGGCGATAGCTTCCGCCGTATTCCCCTCCTTGGCCAGCGCCTTTCCAAGTTCATAGTGCGCCTCAGCGAAGCTTGGCTTCAGGGCAACAGCTTTGCGGAGTTTTTCGACGGCATCTCGTGGGTGATACTCCTGAGCGAGCTTGCCGTAATAGTAGTAAGGAACCGGCGAGTCAGGGCTGATCGCGATGGCCTTGCTGAATTCTTCCAGTGCGGCGCTAGCACGTCCGCTCTGCGCCACGACATCCCCTAAGACGACGTAAGCGATCTCGTATCTGGGATTGAGCGCTATCGCCTTGCGTAGCGCCCGCTCGGCATCTTCGGAGCGGTAAGCAATAAAATAGCTAAGACCCAGTCCCAGCCAAAGCTTTGGCGCGTCGGGACGGATCTTCAGCCCGGTTTTAAAAACGTAGATGGCAGGGCTGGGCGTTAGATGCTTCAGAAAAACCATTCCGAGTTTAAAATAAAGGTCGGGGTTGTCTGGCTGCAGCTTTATCGCATCTTGAAACTCGTTCGAAGCCCTCCGTGGATCGTCGAGCGCATAATAAATGGAACCCAGGAGATTGTGAAACGCGGCATCGGGCGGCTGTAAGCTTTGGATCGCCTTCAACTCCCTGGCTGCTTCCTGATAATGCCCGTTCTGGAATTCCGATTCTGCTTTCTCATAGCCGATCTTGCAGAGCTCTGACGAAAGGGCGGGATATCCTTGCACTAGCTTGACGGCTGAGCCAGGCGCGCCATGCGCCATCCATAGCAATGCGACGTCCTTGCGGGCCTCGGAACTAAGTGAGCCAGACTTCTCCCAGTCATCAGTCAGAGATTCCGCCTCCTGTTTTTTGCCGCTACTGAGGTCCGCTCCGATTAAGGATAACGTCACGGCTTGAAGGCGCGGAGCGAGCCGGTGGGCTTGGCCTAAGTATTTTGACGCGGCGTCGAACTTCCCTTGTCGGCCGTAAATGAGCCCGACATTGTAGAGAGCCGCGGAATTTTCGGGGTCAATCTTGAGCGCGGCCAAGAATTCCTTGAGTGCTGCACCGTCTCTTTTCAAGGCCACCAACGCATTGCCCATGTTCAATCGCGCGGGAAGATACGCTGGATTGATCCGCACGGAGCGCTGGAACGCCGCCAGCGCTGCCTCGTACTTCTTTTCATCCATGAGGCAGAGACCGAGAATGTTGGAAGACAAGTAAGAGGTCGGATCTCGACTCAAAATTGATGGATCATCCGCGAGGGCTGCCTTGAACTGCTTGAGGGCGGCGGCATCTTCGTGCAATCCCAGAAGCAAGATGCCAAGATTGACGCGAGCGGAAGCGTACTTTGGATTGAGCTCAATAGCCTTTTCGAAAGACACCCTTGCGGCTTCGTACTTGCCCGTTCCAGTCTGGCAGACCCCTAGGAGGTTATACGCTTTCGATGAGGTGGATTCCTTAATGAGAACTTTTCTTATCAGCTCCTCCGCCGAGGAATAGTCTTTCTCGCGGATCTTGTTTCTCGCGATGGCCAGGAGGTCATCCCTTCGACCGGCCGCTGCGGCCGAAGGCCTCCCAGGGAGCAGGACGGGACCAAAGAGAATCAGCGCCCCCATGACCACTCTGCCAAATTTCAACATGGCCTGATTATATCGAGCCGGCTTTGGCATGGGCAACTTCGGAATGTGTTCGGTTCGCAATCGCTCACGAGAAAGGTGTAAAAGCAATCCTCAGTGGTCGAAGCGGAAAAAGGGCGGCCCCGCAGGGCCGCCCTGATATGCCTCAAACCGTGTCGGAATCGCGTCAGAAATAGAGCTTCAACGCAAATTGGATTTGCCGCGGATTGTAACCGCCTGCAAGGCCAGTAATGGTGCCTTCACCACAAAATCCACCGCAGATGAAAGCATTAGGGTTACCGAAGTCCACGTTGTTCGGGAGGTTGAAAAACTCCGCCCGGAATTGCAGGTAGCGAGATTCGCTGAACCTGAAGTCCTTGAGCGTTGCAAAATCCCAGTCCTGGAAGTGGGGGCCATACAAAATGTTGTATCCGCTGTTTCCAAAGACGTTCGTGGCTGGGGACACAAAGCAATTGGGGTCAAACCAGTGGCTGATCGTTGGGTTGGAAACGCTCCCGTTGCAAATGCGGTTAGGCGCGTTGCCCATACCGTTGTCCAGTGTGCTGGTAATTCCGGGTGTGAACGGGAAGCCAGACCTGTAAGTGGTAATGCCGCTCACTTCCCAGCCGCCCAGGAAAGAATCTGTCACCCCATTCCAACCCTTCCCCCAGTGCCTGCTTCGTCCGAACGGCAATTGATAGATGTAACTCACCGACAGTGTTTGCAGAGGGCCGTAGGGCGATTTATTCCGCATGTACTGATCCGGGTTGGTATAATTCCCACCCACGTTGAAGGCGTGCGACCAGGTGTAGGCGGCGAGAAACGAGAGACCAGAGGAGAAACGTTTCTGAAGCTTGAGTTGCAAGGAGTGGTAAGTTGACGACCCGGAGTTTGTGATCTTGCTAGTCACAGTCATGTTGGGATCAACCGCGTAGTAAGGTCTAGCCTCCTGTAAAGGTAATCCTGTGGCGGTCACAACGCCGGGTTCCGGATAGTTACCTGGGAGGTCCACTTGTATATGGTTTCCGGAGTTGCCCACGTAACCCACATCCAACATGAGCGTTGGTGTGATCGCCCGCTCGACATCCAAGGACCATTGATAGATCCGCGGCATCGGAAGATTCGGGTCCAACCAGTAGGTTGGATCGCTTGAAATAAAATGACCGGGCGGGGCGCCGGGACGGGTTGCCACGGGAGGCGGAGGTGGCAAACCATCGCTCAGCACGGGATCCGTCGGACTGATCGTCAGACTGTTGGCAGGAGTAAGTGTCTGACCAATTACCTTGGGGAATTGGTATCCCTCTAGGAAGCCCTGCTGCTCGGGGGTATAGGAAATACCGAAGCCACTGCGGATGGCGGTCTTGCCCTGGTCAGGGCTGTACGCGAAACCAATGCGCGGTCCCCAGTCGTTCCTGTCCGGCTGGATACCGCCGGCACAGTCTATCGCAACACATAACTGCAGCATATCGCCGGTGGCCGGATCGAATTGGGAAGCGTAACGCGTATGGGCATCGGGAGCGTAGTAGTCGTAACGGAGCCCCAGATTGAGGGTCAGCTTCGCGTTGACCCTGAAATCATCTTGGCCATAGAAGAAGAGCTGCTTGGTACGCCAATCAGGATCGAGTTTCTCGCCTTGGCGCTCCGCGGACTCATAACGACCGAGCAGGAAGCTAGCAACCCCTGAGCCGGTGCCGGAAGCCCCCAGATCGCTTGTAAACCGCTGGTCAAAATCGAATTCACCAATTAAATTTGGCGTCTGGTAAAGGCTGCCACTAAGGTGGCGAAGGTCGGTACCGATCTTGATGGTGTGCCTGCCCCGGATGAACGTCGCATTGTCCACCAGTTGGAAATCTGTGTCGTGGCGTCGAGTGGGGGCATACGGGCTGGCACCCAATGTGTTAAAGCCGGAAATGGTGAGGCGGGGCAAGCCGGCGCAGACTTGGCAGAAGTTATTGATGCCCGGAATACCCACTTGATCGGAGGTGTTCTGGGTAGTGAACGCACCCCAGTTAGTTCGTACCCGGTTGACGCCGAAGCGGAACTCATTGAGGGTCCCGGAATTGAACGCGTGCGTCTCGCTGATGACGGCGTTCTGGTTGTGTGTGTCGGCCAGAGCGGAGATGAATGGGTCACCGCCGATCACGGTCCCGAGGAAGGGGGGATTAGTCAGGAACGTCTGGAGGAAGCTGTAACGCGCGAAGAATTGGTCCTTGTCGCTGATCCGGTAGTCAACCCGGCCGTCTGTGGTATTGATGTCATGCGAAACGGAGTTGTGCCCGTAGTAGTTTGCTTGACCAATCGGCACGTTGAGGTTTGGCGCGGGAAGCAATGCCAGCACCTTGGCTCCCGGCGAATCCGTTAGGAGGCTCGCAGGGATGGTGTTGTTAGGGAAAGGCTGCGGCTGACCAGTCGCCGGATCAATGTTGTACGGATTGTAAATGACGGGGTTTCCCGGTTCTGTAAAGATTCCCTGCCGTTGCAGCATGGTCGGGATAGTCTCAAGCTCGGATTCTCCCTGGCGGCTTCGGTAGCCTTCATAATCCGCAAAGAAAAAGACTCGGTCTTTCTTAATTGGCCCGCCCAGGGTGCCTCCGAACTGGTTTTGCTGGAAACGCGGAATCTTTGCCCCGGCTTCGTTAGTAAAGAAGTCGCTTGCGTCAAGTTTCGAATTTCTCAGGAATTCAAAGGCGTCGCCGTGAAACTGGTTGGTTCCGGACTTTATTGCAACCTGTACTTCCGCGCCGCCAGCGTGGCCGTACTCAGCCGAGTAGTTGCTGGTGGAAACCTTAAACTCCTGAATGGCATCGATCGAAGGGTTCACGGAAAGAAAATTGAAGTAATTTTCGTTGTCGCTTATCCCATCGATATTCCATTCATTCATGTCAGTCCCCTGACCATTCACATTAGTATCTGAAATTGCCTGTGGGTTGTCGGGGTTGAAGTTGCCACCCAAGCTGTAGTAGTTCGGCACGGCGCCCGTGTCCAGGTTAACGAGTTGCGCAAAGTCGCGGATGTTCAGAGGAAGTGTAACCATTTCGCGCGCGGTGACCACTTGCGACGGTGCTGAACTCTGGGTTTGGACCATCGGGGATCGGCCGGAAACCTGAACGGTCTTGGTAGTAGAGCCGACCTGCAAGGTCACGTTAACCGGCACCTTCTGATCAACCTGGAGGGTGATCCCCGTCTCGATACTCTTATGGAACCCCGCTTTCTCCACGGACACTTCATAAGTGCCAGGAATCAGAGTTGGAACCACATAGATTCCAGCACTATTGGTCTCTGAAGTCTGGCGGACCCCTGTCCCCACGTTGGTGATCGTTACCTTGACGCCAGGGACTCTGGCGCCTGAAGCGTCTGTAACTGTGCCCAAGATTGTGCCGGTGGTCATTTGAGCCCACACAACCCCCGGGCTCATACTCAGAGCGCTCAAGACCGCCCCAATAAATGCAAGAGCGACAATCCGGCGCGCCCCCCTGGGCTTCCACGAACCTGCTGTCGTATAATGCTGGAGCCCGCTGCACTGTTGATGAATGACACGCCACATGGTGTTTTCTCCTCCTCTATTGGCCGAAACGCGCGATG
>JAJYJL010000266.1 GCA_021789565.1 Acidobacteriota bacterium | reverse complement strand
CGGCAAGGTGGGTTACGTTTACCTGCCGGACATGGAAGACGCGGGGCTGAATGAATTCGTGCGGCAGTACTTCCCGCAGATCCGCAAGGAAGGCATCATCTTCGACGTGCGCTACAACGGCGGCGGGTTTGTGGACCAGATCATCCTGGAACACCTGCGCCGCATCCTGGTCGCTATGGAATCGGCCCGCAACTTTCGAAGCGATACCATTCCTGAAAATGTCTTCAATGGCTACATGGTTGCGCTCAGCAACCGCTACACCGCGTCCGACGGCGATTTCTTTACCTACTTCTTCAAAAAGTACAAGCTGGGCCCCGTGATCGGAGAACGCACCTGGGGCGGCGTGCGCGGCATCCGTGGCTACATCCCGGAGATTGACGGCGGATACTTCACCAGGCCGGAATTTTCACTCTACGGTCTGGATAGCCACTGGATCATCGAGAACCACGGCGTTGAGCCGGATATCGTGGTGGACAACCGGCCCGACCTAGTGGTCAAGGGCCAGGACCCGCAACTGGAAAAAGCGATTCAGCTGCTGATGAAGGAAATCCAGGAGCACCCGAAGAAGCTGCCGCCGCGGCCACCGGATCTGCCCGCTTACCCCGAGGGTCCGGGAGAGTAGGCGCCTATCTTCAAGCACTCGGGCGGCGCACACGTCGCGGCGTTCGCGATGTGTGCGCTACGCGGCGCATTCGTGAGTCCATGTGGCGCATGCATTCCAGGTTGCGGAAAGCATGCTCCCCCTACGTCCTTCGAAATCCCTGCTTGATCAATAATATAAATTCGTCTATATTGTTTGTCTGAAATCATATAAAGGCGGATAAGTTCAAAGATGGACTATTTGGGCGTTCGCGAGGCGGCCAAGCGGCTGGGCGTCAGTTATCCGACCGTGAAACAGTGGATCTACCGTGGCAAGCTCCGCACGGTGAAGACGGTTGGCGGGCACCATCGCATCGCGCAGTCGGAAATCGACCGCCTGCTGTTCCAGCACGGGCGCCAATCGCCGGCGACCCTGCAGCGGCGCACTGCGCCTCCCAAGACGAGGCCCATCCCGGGGACAGGCCTGCAGGAATTCATCAGCGGAAGGAACCAGCTGGTGGGGCGGATTGTCGGGTTAAAGACAATTGGCCTGTTGACCAAGGTGTCGCTCGACGTGGGCGGGCAGATTGTCACATCTGTCATCACGCGCGATGCCTGCCTGGACCTGAAGTTGAAAGTGGGTGATACAGCAGCGGCGCTGATCAAGGCCACGGAAGTGATGATTATCCGCCCCAACTGGAAAGCCCCCTGAACGTTCGCATATGGAGCGTTGGCCGCCGCTCAAAGGGCGGGAGAATCCATACGCACCATCTCAAGAATGCTGAAAACCACAAGACACGCCGGGACTGCGCTATTGATCGTCGCGATCGTGATTACCTTCGTGTCCTGCGGCGTGCGTTCGCGCCAGGGCGGCTCCAGGCAGTCCAAAACCATTGTGGTGTCGGCTGCGGTCAGCGTTGAAAACGCTTTTGTTAAAATCGCAAAACTGTACACCGCCCGCACAGGCACCCGGGTCGATTTCAGTTTTGGCGCGTCGGGAAGCCTGGAAAAGCAGATCGAGGCCGGCGCACCCGTTGACGTCTTTGCCAGCGCGGGCGAGAAGGAAATGGACCAGCTCCAATCCCGGTCACTGATTGAGCCCGGCACGCGGGCCGATTTTGCAGGCAACGTGCTGGTGCTGGTTGTTCCCACAAAGGCAAAGCTCAAACTCGATAACTTCGGGCAGCTCGATGGAACCCAGGTGAAGAGGCTTGCCATGGGGAATCCCAAAACCGTTCCGGCCGGTTATTACGCCCAGCAGGCGCTTCAGAACCTTCGCCTCTGGCCGCATCTCCAATCGCGGCTGATTTTTGCCGAGGACGTCCGCCAGGTGCTCGATTACGTGATGCGCGGCGAAGTGGATGCGGGCATCGTCTATGCAACGGACGTCGGAATCGCAGGTGGAAAAGTTCGGCAGGTGGCCGAGGCGCCGGATGGGACTTACGGGCCTGTACGCTATCCGATTGCCGTTATCAAGGACTGCGCGCATCCGGAAGCGGCAAAGGAATTCATCAAACTTGTTCTCAGCCCCGAAGGCGAAAACATTCTCTCAAGCTACGGCTTCCGGGCGGTCAAGTCGCAATGATCTGGTCGGCATTCAAATTATCGGTACTCGTGGTGAGCGTGGCGACTGTGGCCGTGGCGCTTGTGGGGACAGCGCTGGCGTTCCTTCTTGCTCGGCGCGAGTTTCGGGCCAAGGAAGTTCTCGATTCGCTGGTGACTCTTCCCATGGTGCTGCCGCCCACCGTAACCGGCTACTATCTGATTCTTCTGCTCGGCCGGCGCGGCCTGTTGGGCAGGTACATGTTTGCGCTCACCGGCTGGACGGTGGCTTTCACCTGGGAAGCCGCGGCCATTGCCGCAGGCGTGATGGCGCTGCCGCTGATGGTGAAGTCGGCGCGCGCGGCGCTGGAATCAATCGACCGGCGCTACGAACTGGTAAGCTTCAGCCTCGGCAAAAGCGAGCTGGAGACGTTCTTCCGCGTCACGCTGCCGCTCGCTTCGCGCGGCATTCTGGCGGGAGTAGTTCTCAGCTTTGCGAGGGCGCTGGGAGAATTCGGCGCCACACTGATGCTGGCCGGCAACATCCGCGGCAAGACGCAGACCATGCCGCTGGCGATCTATGAAGCATTCATTTCCGGCGACGACCAGAAGGCGCAGATCATGGCCGTAATCCTCACGCTCGCCTCGATTGCCGTGATCTACCTGACCAACGTCCTGAGCCGTCCGCCGAAGACTGCATAGCCTATGCTGAACGTCGCCATCAAAAAACAGTTTGCCTCGAACGGCCGCGCCGGCTTTGCGCTGGACGCCGCCTTCGCGGCCAACCAAGGAATCACGGTTCTGTTTGGCGCATCGGGATCGGGCAAGACGACCACGCTGCGCTCGATTGCTGGGATGGTGACGCCGGACGCCGGCAGAATTTCGCTGGGCAATTCCGTCTACTTCGATTCCGCCGCGCGGATAGATCTGGCCATGCAGAAGCGCCGCGTGGGCTTTGTTTTTCAGGACTATCTGCTGTTTCCGCATTTGACCGCAGCCGAAAACGTCGCCTATGGGACGAAGGGGCGGCACGACCACGCCCGGCGCCGCCATGTCGAAGACATGCTCAAGCTGGTTGGCGTGGAGTACGCCGCCGACCGCAGGCCCGCCGAACTTTCCGGCGGCGAGCAGCAACGCGTGGCGCTGGCCCGCGCTCTCGCTTCAGACCCCGCCATTCTGTTGCTGGATGAACCTCTCTCTGCGGTTGATGTCACGACACGCTCGCGCCTGCTGGACGAAATCCTCGAGGTGCAGCGCAAGACCAGCATTCCTTTTCTCTACGTCACGCACAGCCCCGCGGATGCAGTGCGAATCGGCGATGAATTGCTAGTGATGGCGGAAGGTCGCATCGTCCAGCGGGGCAAGCCGCTGGAGGTTTTTAATGCGCCAGTTAACGTTCCGGCAGCGCGAGTGGTGGGAACGGAAAACGTCCTGGTGGGAAAGATTTCGAGCCATCGGCCGGAAGAGGGCATCAGTATTGTGGACCTCGGCGAGTGCCAGATGGTCATTCCCCACAGCCATCTCGCCGAGGGGACGCGCATAACCCTTGGCATCCGCGCCGAAGATATCATCATCTCCCGCGAGCGCGTCAGCCGCACCAGCGCGCGCAATCTGCTTGCGGGAACGGTCCGGCACCTGCTGCGCGACGAAGAAAACGTGGAACTCGTCGCCGATTGCGGGGTGGACCTCAAGGTGCGTATTACACCGCAGGCCGAGCACGCGCTCGAACTCGCCCCCGGCGTGGAAATTTATCTCCTCATTAAAGCAAGCTCCTGCCACATCCTGCTGTGAAGAAGACTCCTCGTGTTGTTTCGCCGTAGTCGAGATTGCGTACGAAGTTAACACGACTTGTGTTCTATGAGAACCGTGTTCGTTTCCAGAGCAGGACAGCGCCGGCGATGAGGAGGCCCAGGGTAGCAGACAGCAGGACGAGGATCCAGAAGGGATGCATTTGGATGGGTGGGCGCGTGGTGCCGTGGGCAAGCCAGATGAAGATGCCGACGGCTGTGGCAACAATTGCAATGTCCCACCACCGCCAGCCGTGCGACCGGTTGGCTATCACGTCCTCGCCCGACTGGGCCCGGAAGGCATCATCGTGGTCAAGGCCGTAGCGGTTGCACTCGCGTTCAATGGCCTCGCTCCAGGAAGCGTGTTCGGAAGCAGGCGCCTCGGCCCGGCTGATGGCCAGCGCACCCAAAATCATCACTACCGACCCGGCCACCACCATCAGTTGCGCTGATGCGCCGCGCCCGGCCAGCTCGCTGAAGACCAGCGCGCCCCACGCCAGCCCCCAAAGCTGGTTGGTGTTGGAAAGCGGAATGCCGCGCCCGATGCCAATATATTTTGCCGCATACTGCTGGAAGAGGTCGCCCAGCACCCAGCAGAAGCCTCCCAGGAAAAGCCAAAACAGGGCCGGCCGCGCCTTTGCGAGATCGGCAAGAACCGGTTGGACGCCGCCACGAAATACCAGAGCCAGCGTGGCAACGGTCCCAAGCTCGCCCACTGTGAAGACGGTCACAAACGAAAGCGGGTTCATGCCGCTCAGATAGGCTTTGCGGTAAGGAATATACATGGTCCCCCAAAGCAAGCCGGCGCCGAGCGCCGCCAGGATTCCTGCTGTTGCGTGGGTTGATGTTGTAAGCGGGGCCTCGGAGGAGGCGTAGGCAAGCAGGACCGCGCCGCCGGCGATCCCGACGGCGCCGCCCAGGACTTTCGACTGGGCTTTCTTTCCCGCCCCGCGCAGTTCGCGGAAAAAAAACCAACCCCAGAACAGGCCCACCAGGCTGTTGGTGTTCCACAACGGAAAGGCAATGGAAAGTCCCACGTCGCGGATGGCAAATACGGTCAGAGTATTGGCCACGCCCCAGAGCGCTCCGGCCAGAACGGCCCAGACGATCAGATGGGCCTTTGCACGCAGGTCAGCAAAGATGTAACCGGTGCCCTTCATGATGGTGGGGACGGTCCAGCGGGCCACAAAAACTCCAGCGACCATGCCGAGAGAAATGATAAAGGGCGAGATGCCCAGAGTAACAAGTTTGGTGGGAGCTTCAGCAGCCCCAAGCCAGGCGCCTGCGGCAAGACCGCTCAGCACGCCCAACGTATGCAGCGAGCGCGAAACGCCTGAAGAATGGAGTTGCCGGGCCAATGGCGCCGCCTCCTCAGCGAACGTAAACCAGCAGCAGAATTCCGATTATCAGCACTGCAATCGGGACCCAGAACTGGCTGTCGGTAAAAATGGCTTTTGCGACCGAACGCTTCACGCTAAACCTCAATCCTGATTGTTCCCAAAAGACCCTGCCAAGCGGCGGAGGGAATTCTACCACTGAATCCGGAAGGGAAAGTACCGCAAAATCAAAGCTGATGTAAACTCTCTCCAGCTTGCTTGCGCATCGGGCCATTGGGTGCAGAGGAGGACCATTGATTCGACGTCTATTGCTTATTGTCTTTTTTGCAAATGCAGGCTGCGGTGCGGCACTGGCAAGAATTGCAGTCAATTCCCAAACCTCGGTGTTTGTTAATCGGCATGAGCCAGGACCCGTACAGAAGGCTGCACAGGACCTGGCTGGTGACCTGAAAAAAGTTTTCGGCAGTACGGTCGCGGTTGTGCACGATCCTGGGCAAGCCCATGCAACCACGATCTGGATATCCGACCAATCCGATCTGCCGGAGGAGGTGGCTAAACCCTCCGGGTGGGAACGGCTGCACATTCAGGCCGTGGATCATTCCATTCCCGGGTCGCCGGCCGTTCAAATTGTCGTGCTGACCGGATCCGACATGCGGGGAACGATTTACGCCATCTACCAGTTCTCTCAACAATTCCTGGGGGTGGATCCGCTCTACTGGTGGACGGACCACGAGCCCCGGCGCCGGACCGAAGTGAGCATCCGAGACAATTTTTCCGAGACCGAGGGGCCGACTTTCCGCTACCGCGGATTTTTCATCAACGACGAAGACCTCCTGACCGGCTGGGCACCAGGCAAGGCGACAGGAATCTCACTGAAAGTCTGGAACAAGGTTTATGAAACGATCCTGCGCTTGAAAGGTAATATGGTGGCGCCGGGAACATGGATTTTTTCGGATGAGCCCCAGATCAAGCTGGCCGGTGAGCGCGGCCTGATCATCACCCAGCACCACGCGATCCCATTGGGCCTGAATGTGGCGCGATGGCCCAAAGACGTACCTTACAACTACACCACGCATCCTGAAATTCTCGATCGCGCCTGGAAAGACGCTGTCCGGGAATATCCGCCGGGAGTCGAGGTGTTGTGGACAGTTGGCTTGCGGGGATTGTCTGACGTCACCTATGCTTCATCGGACCCCAGCGTCCGCGATAACGACAAAGCGCTCGGGCGCCTGATCAGCAAAGCCATCGCCAGCCAGATTCAGATTGTGCGCTCGATGCATCCCGACGCGCAGTTCATCACCAACCTGTGGCAGGAAGGCGGTCGACTCGTGCAGCAGGGCAACCTCAGCATCCCGCCAGAGATCCACAAAGTCTGGGCCGACACCGGCTACGGTTATCTTGAGGATAAAGGTGAGGTTTCGTCGGGCCAGGGAGTTTATTATCACATTGCAATGATGAACGGGCGCGCCAATCAACTGAGCGAGATGGTCCCGGTTGAACGTATTTTCTCCGAACTCGGCCGGTACGTCAAAGCCGGGGCAACGGATTATCTGCTGGTGAATACCAGCGACATCCGCCCGGTTCTGATGACCGCCAGGGCCGTGATGAACGTGGGTTGGAGCGGTGTTCCCGCGGGTGGGGCTGATGCCAACCAAGTCTATTATCGGACGTGGTCCGCCCGCGAGTTTGGCGCCAAAGCAGCTCCCCAGGTGGCGAAAGTTTATGAAGAGTATTTCAAAGCTCCTGCGCACTTTGGCCAGCCGATCCACGAATACGGCGACCAGATTTACCACACTGAAGCTCGCACCATGATGCTCACTTACATGATTGACTCACCTCTCTATTCGATTCCGAGCCAGGCGCCAAAATGGGTGCAGCCTCGAGTTTTCGGGACAGGATTTTCCCATGCAACCGGCAAGGAATGGCTGAGCCAGGCCGTAAAAAGAGAAATTGAACAATGCGGCGGCGCGCAACCAAGGTGGGACGCGGTGTGGAAGCAGGCCCTTGCGGCCGAGCCGCTTGTATCGCCCGACCGCAAGCCGTTTTATCGCGCAAGCGTGCTGGCGATGATTGCCATCAACCGGGAGAGCAACCAGACTCTGTTTCAAGTCTCCGAGGCTATCGAGGAAGCACAGGAAGGCAAAGTAAACGAGGCCCGCGCGTCGTCGCAAAAGGCCCTGCAAGCCCTTGATTCCATCCAGCAGGCGGAGGCAGCCGCGGAATACGGCAAGTGGAAGAACTGGTATCGCGGGGACTGGCTAACCGGAGTTTACCGCACGAAGCAAATGGTGGAAATCTTTTCTAGATTTCTCAACGATCCGCTTACTCATCTGCCGCCTCCGGTTCTCTGGGACGGATGGGAAGCTTATTACCACATCATGCGATACGAGGGCGACCGCTCAGCGGACGTCAACTGACGCCGCCAGGAAGCGCCCCACAGGAAATATAAATACAGCCTAAAGGTCTCTTAGCCGGAACTGGCGCAGGGCCAGTCCGAGCGCCACAAGCAGATACACAACAGCGTAAGCAACCATTAATCGGCTCGGAACCGAGAAACTGCCGAATGGGGACATGTTCAAGATTCCCATCAAGGGTGGCTGCATATCGAAAGCCGCGCGGCGCCACAATGATTCGCTGGGCATCAGGACGCTCGCAACAATGCCCACATTGACAGCGCCCTGACTGTGCGTGACAGCACCTATCTGCTCGATCCAGCCTCCAAGGAAAGCGGCCCCGTGCATTCCCAGCACGATGACTCCGCTGGCGAGCGTGGAGAAAGCGGTACCACAGAGTAGCGTGACGTTAAGCAACAAGATGCTTTCAAGCCAGACCAGACCGAGACCGCGCCAAAGATGCTCCACCGTGGCACCGCCGAGAACGTAGCCGAGCAAGGCGACTCCTCCCAATAAGAAAAGGATATAGGCGGTCAGCATTCCGGTGAATCCGATCCACTTGCCCAGGAGAATCTGCCTCCGCGTTATGGGCTTGGTGGCAATGGCGTGAATGGTGCCAGAGGCGATCTCACCCGAAAGCGTATCGGCGGCGATGAGGATGGTCATCAACACTGTCAGCAGGTCCGCAGCGTAAAGTCCCATCATGAGCGAAGTGTTGAGGATCTGGTGCCGGAGGGCCTCACTGCGCAGGTGAATGCCCCGCGCCTGAAAATGCATGCCTGTCGCAAAAAGCGCGAGGAAGACCACCCCCGCAGCAAGCGCCATCCAGAG
>JAJYJL010000265.1 GCA_021789565.1 Acidobacteriota bacterium | reverse complement strand
ACACTTGACGCAAGCAAATGTCATAATACACTCAGGAGTAGCCACTCATGCGGGTGCGGGTAATGTCTGAAGTGAAAGCCCATCGCTTCAGATCGCTCAGGACTGGTTACCAAGGCGTGTACCAAATTTAGTTATCCTGCATTCGCGCACTCGGGGCAGACGGTGGATTGCCTTGCCAGATTACGGCGAACCCGGCTTGACCGCTGGTAGAATTTCCGGCTGAGTTTAAGCTTCTTACCAGGATTTAAGACCCCCCCCGATATGGGTACCCTTAGCTCACGCTGAAAATTGAAATTTGAAACAGGTGCGGAAATTCACAAACAGAGTGTTTCTTTGCAGGGGAGAGACCGTGGAGAGATGGCTGTGCTAGAGCTTCGAAAAGAACTGCGAAATTGTCAGGCAGAATCCTTTTGCGAGAAGTTCGATGTTCACAAGCGATGGATTCCTTTTCCCTCTCTCCATATCCGCCAAGTAGCTTCTATCAAGGCCGAGCCTTTCGGCAAGTTGGACTTGAGTCCAGCCGCGTTTGTCACGCAGCTTACGCAATCTTCGCCCGAACCTAATCCGAATGTCTTCGGCCATGACCTTGAATCATGACCTGTAGGCTCAAAGCAACAAATCGGTTATCAGCAACAATGAGGATTGACCTACGAATTACCGGGATGTAGAATCGGCGCAACTGTATTCGTGAAGGAGAACACATAGCGATGAAAAGACGACACGCGCTCTTGACTGCGTTATCTTGCATTGTGTTCCTCATGCCGGGAACTGTCCGGGATGGACATGCCCAAAATGATAGTGATCTGAGCAGGGCAACATTGAAGGGTTTGACGGGTGTCGAAGTGACAGTGGAGTTACAGTACAATGGGCCGGAAACTGAGGATGAGGCCGGGCTTACTCAAACGAGGCTTCAGACTGACACCGAATTGACCCTTCGAGAGGTAGGAGTTCCGGTAGTGACGGAACCTAGCTTAACTACCGGATTTCTTGACCTGAATGTAAACTGTGCGGTGAGACCGCCGATTATGATGTACGGATGCTCTATCGATCTTAATCTGCATCAGCTTGCCATACTGGTTAGAAAAACCAAAAATATTGCAGCTTCAGCTACCACTTGGTCCGTGGGGGAAATCTACATGGTGGGTGGAGCGTATCTTTCTACGGACACGCCGAATGCTGTTCAAGGTCTTGTTAAGGAGTTTGCAAACGCATATCTAGAGCAGAATCCGCGAAACCCATGAGGCAGACCAAGCATGATCCTCCAGCTAGAAATTCGGCTCGCTCGTCCTCTCTTGGAGGAAGCAAATCTTCCTGATGATCTAATAGAGTCCCTCGCACACGACCCCGTAAATGCCAAGATTCTTGCAGAAGAGACGGCGGGAATGCGGCTCGTTGAGCAAGACGATTGCCCCTTATGGATAGACCCCGAAGGCAACTATTGGAACGATTATCGCCCGTTACGGCTTTTGTTCACAGATCGCGAGGGACGGGAATGGCGACTGCCTAGAAGGTGGGTTCTTCAGAGTCCAGGCGGTAACGCGACTGAATCCTCTTTGGCCTATTCAACCAAACACGACATTGCTTTCGAAGAAACCTTGAACATGCCAAACGAATGGGATTTTTGGGAAGTCAATATTCCTTGGGATGAAGCTGTGAGAGTAGCCGGAAAGCCTACTGAGGTGCAAGTCCAGATCGCCCCCAACGAGCCTGTAAAGGTGTTCTGGCGTGACTCTCAGGGAACTAAGTGGCGAATCCCTCACGACTGGCGTAGACGGCGAATCAAGTTGCCAAGCTATGAGGCATTGATTGCCCAAGAGGTATCTGAAGATGTAGCCGAACGTTTCGCCGGAAAGATCGTGAGCGTTAATTATCATCCCGGATCACTCTGCTGCTTTCCGGACTTTTACAGGGTCCGGGATGAACAGAAGAGAAAGAAGTGGCTTGTACCTATCCGGGATTGCATTGTATTGGGATATGGCAACGAAGAGGAATATCGGGCGTAACGGAAGAAAGTTAGCAAGGAAGGAAAAGCTATGGGCGAGAAAATTTACCGCATCGTTGTAATAGCTCTTCTGCTGGCAATCCTTATTGTTGCCGTGCAGCTAAAGCAGCTAGTTAAACAGCCGCCGAAAGACGGTGCGCGCTTTCAAGCTCCGGCGCCCGGCTACTACGTGCTCGACACTCAAACGTGAAGAACCTACTTGCCAAATGGTCGGCCTGTCAATGCGCGTGATCTTCGGAGTCAGGAGGCCAAATGAGGCGGAAAGGAGCCTGTTTGCCATGCCGCTTTCAGGAAACAGGCAGGAAGCAATAGTAACAATAATCTCGGTTGTTTTTATGGTTGGCCTAATACTGGTGCTGATATTTCGTCATGAGGGCAAAAGCGGAACCCAACCGAACTCTCAGGCAAAAGTCAATCAGTCTGATACTTCAGGGTTGGCGATCCCGAACACCGAAAGGCAAAACCCAAAGACTAACGAATGGGTGGATCAATCTATGGATGGGGCTGGCGGATTGGACCTTCCTAAAATTCGTGAAGCCGCCAATACTTATGTGGAAACACACGACTCGGGTTGTGCTGCTAAGGGATTTTCTTCAACCGCAATAAATGGAAACTTCTATTTCGTTGCTGTCGATTTAACCTGTGGCAAGAGGCGGAAAATAGCCAATCTTGTGGCGCGACGCTTTTACACCCTAGACCAGAAATCCTCGTACTGGAAAGCTGACCTTCTCAGCAAAGATGTGCTGAGTCTGGCGCTGACCGAAAGGCAGGAGGGTGAGACATCACAGGATCAGTAGGGGCGCTCCGGCCAAAAGGTCCGCTTATTTGGTTCACCGAATTTCGCCCCCCTCCCCAAGCCCTTGCAAAGAGGGTTTTCCCTTCCGCCGGAATTTAATTTTTTCTCATGGCTTTAATTTTGTTTCCAACTAATTGCAAAACAGAAACTTGATATGATGGGCATTTTGCGAGCTAATGCTCTTTCTGGCCTCTAAGTCACTTGGCTTCTTTGGATTGCGAATATTTGAGAACCTTGTCCCTGAAATGCAAAAAGCATTCCTCTTTATTCCATTTCCAGCCCTTTTCGCAGAGCCTCTCGGAACCGTTTCAGGCGATAGATATTCTTACGCTCGGCTAGCCTGAGATTCATTCCAAGCCTCATTAGAGCTTTCCGCAAGGTTAAGCCTTCCGCGACGTACTGAGCCGCCAAGAGAATCCAGTAGTCATTCTTCGCAGGACGCCCTCGCTTACGCCGTCTACGGGGCTGTCCGTCTTCGGTGGCTAAGCTCGGAGGGCGATAACTGGTCCAGGGAGCTTCCGCGTGAGGCACTGCTTCGGCCTGGCACTTGGCGGCAATCCAATCTTCCACCATATCGGTGGTTATCGTTTCATGGCCCTGCTTCCTCAAAGCTTCCACAGCTTCGATTTCTTCGGGTGTTGCTTCGTACATGTTGGTTTACCTTCCTTCAAAATGCAGATGAAATATGATCTTCCTCATTCCAAACAACTTAACCTTCTTTCTTCAGTCACTTCTTTCAAGGCGTCTGTTTCTCTCAAACAGGTACGTTTATTCGAAAACACAGAGTGGGCATGAAAGAATGAAATAAGGTAATATAAAAATAATAAACATAATCATTTCAATGATTTGTCATCGAGACTTCCTTCAAGAGACAGCATGAAAGAAGCCTGAAAGAAGTTGAAGGAAGGGGTCAGGCCCCCTCTTTGTCTTCCGGAAACTGTTGCTTGTGTATCTCGGAAAAATCTTGGTGAACTAGTATTGCTCGTGGACGGCCTTTGCCAGTGCGCCAGAACATCACTACCGCTTCACTTTCTATCAAGGTTCCAAAGCGTTGCTTCAGATCGTTTCCTTCCATGTATTGAAACTTCCGGGTAACTTCGCTTTTAGAACGTCCTTCGGCTCCGGCCGCTTTGATGAAGTCTTCGATACGGCTGATTTCACCTGCTGTTTTACTGAGTCCCCTTTCAAAGAGTTCTTTCAGATTTCTTTCGAGAAGGCCCGCTAGTTCCAATGCCCTTTCCATCGCCAAAGGAGAAACCTGAATTGAAAGGCTCTTGGAAACTTCAGCAAGAACCGCGAACTTCAGAACTTGCATTCTCAGACGGTTGAAGAAGGGTTCTTCAATCGGCCCCTTCATTTGAGGCTTGGTTCGGCGGTACCACTCTTCGTACTGTTCCTCGACTTGAGAAAAATCCGCTTGCCCCGATAGCCCCGAAGCTCGCCGAAGAAACTCCACAAGAAACGGCTCATACTTGGGGTTCCGTCTCTGGGGTTTTGGGATGATTCGCCCACTCTCAGGCAGATTAACGATTGTCCATCGAGGAATAAATCCTACTATGGTATCGTCAACTTCCAAGTTGCTGGTAAACCAGTCTCGCGCACTGGTAGCCAGAATATTGAGCCTTGGAGCCGCGAAGAATTCAATTGGAGGAGTATCAGAATCTTCCTTGCCCTGATGCTTGCGATATTTTATGGCTTCTGGAATTGCCAGCGAGTCATAGCGGCCTGTGAACCATTCTCGAAGACCGCTGAACCGTCCATCACTGAGTTTCTTCATGATGACGCTGAATTCCGGCCACAAATATAATCCGCAAGGTTTCTGGGCGATTTGTTGATAAGCGGCTTCCCGACTGCCGAAATCTTCCTCTCGGAGAATATCTAAGCCTGCCAACTTCAGAAGATTCCTTGCCGGGGCTACGGACGTATCCCGGCCTGATCCGCTTGGGGATAACAGCAACAGCCAGAGATCAAGAGGCAAGGTTAAATCTCCATGCCTGATGGTGACTTTCCCATTCAGGGTTGCTGCCAGAAGGCTGAGGGCAATCCAACGGTGAGTTTGTGATGGAAGCTCATAGACATCCGCATACTGGCGATATATGGAAATAAAGTCGGATTTGCTTAAGACATCTCTGACTGAAGGATAAGAGCAGGACGCAACAGCCCTAGCGGTCATTTGGGCTTCTAAGAGTTGTTGTGTTGCGGGGTTAGGAAGTGCGAATTCAGACTTATTAGTTTGCTTTTCCATAGTTACCTCGATTGTTTCGATAGTTGGGATTCGCAGGCTTGATTGACTCTTCCTTCTTGAGAACAGTCACATTTCCTGCTTCGAACTTTATGGTTATGCTTCCATAAAAGCGATCTACTTCTAACCTTTTGAGGAGGTCGATTGTTTCCTCAAGAGGTTCGTCGTTATTTGGCATTGGAATTCCTTTCTCAAGGCCATTTAGTTTCACATCTGATAGCGGCACGCTTGACAGGGTGTTAGGTCCGCATAGGGATTGCCCACTCGGGCGGGAGGCCTTTTCTGCACCTCTCCTATTTATTAGACGCCACGCACCCGGCTTTTGTGACAAAATATTTTCACTTCAGGATACTTAAGATGTGTTAAACTACCAGACGTATTTTAAGAGATGAGGGTTACATGTTTAGACGTAAAATTGCCGTTTTCTCAACGGAGCAGGTGGCAAACCTACTCGGCCTCGACACAAGTGATAAGTGGCGCGTTATCAAATTCACTATGACCAGAGACTACGGAATAAGCCCCTCAGTCCGCCTTCCGTCAGGCAGTGGGACCCGGCGGCTCTACGACCTTGAAGACGTTCTCCGGTTTGCCTTAGCCCTGCGACTCCAAGAGACTGGTCTCCGCTCAAAAGTTATTGGAAAGGTAATCAAGCAATTGGGGAGCCGGTTGAGTTCCAGATTAGGCTCTAAGAGATTGGAATACTTCTTAGCCATAGTCCGCAGTCCGAAAACTGGCGCATTGCTCAGCGAGAAACGCCAGCAGAAGGTCTATCGGGTTAACGGAATTGAAGAAGCCAACCGAAAGCGGGGTCAAAAAGATGACTTGATTCTAATTCCGATTGGGTCGATGTTTGCTGACATCAAGCGAAGATTAGGAACACTCGAAAAGGCAGAGCAAGCGGCTAGACAAGGCGAGGCTAGAAAAGCAAAGAAGGGGGCACATCATGATCTATAAACCAAAAGGACGTAAGTACTATGTGGTCCGATTCCGCTTTAATGGCAAGCTGATTCAGAAGCGCACACGTGCCACGAACAGGAATGACGCAAAGGACATTGCCTCTACCATACGCTCGGAACTGGCGAAGGGAAATTTCGGCATATTGGAAAGGAAAGCCGCACCCGCGCTAGAAGAGTTCCTGAAAGACGACTTCCTGCCCTACATCGATAGCACGGCAGCAAAGGAAAGCACTGCTACGTACTACCACGATGGAGCAAAGAGGCTACTGGCTTCAGACTTGGCAGGCTTGCGATTGGATGAGATCACAGACCAGCGAGCGGCCCAGTTCGCAGCCAAGTATTCTCATCTGTCAGCTTCAAGCATCAACTGTGGTCTTCGCACACTGCGACGCGCCTTGCATCTTGCCTATGAATGGGGAAAGCTCGAACGGATGCCCAAGATTACCTTAGCGAAGGGTGAGCGTCAACGTGAGCGAGTCTTGACCCGTGAAGAGGCAGCGGACTACCTTGCTATGTGTTCCCAACCGTGGCGTGACTGTGCAACCGTCTTATTCGGTACTGCAATTAGACCCGGTGAAGCCTACAAGCTCAGATGGGAGCATGTTGTATTGAACGGCCACGGCGGACTGATACAGATCACCGAAGGAAAGACCAAAGCGGCCCGGCGAATGCTTCCAATGATTCCCGCCGTTTATGAGGCCGTCAAGGCACTCCGTGAGTTGCAGGGAAAGCCTGAGAATGGATGGGTATTCCCTTCCGGTTCAGCATCGGGCCATTTGGAAGAATCGAGCGCCAAGAAATACCACGCCGGAGCGTTGGCCCGGCTTTCAAAGGCGCATGAGATTGAGCCGTCCATTCCTGAAGTAAAGCCCTTTGAACCTTATTGCATGAGGCACACGGCCTTGACGTGGCTGGCAGAGTCCGGTTGCGATGCTTTCACGCTGGCCCGGATTGCGGGCCATAGCTCTATTACTATCACTCAGCGGTACTGCCATCCGCAGGCTGAGGCTATCGAATCGGCATTCGCAAAAGTAACTGACACTCAGAAAGTATGTACCGAGGCGGGTTACCAGCGGAAATTGCCCGAAGCTAAGAAAGCTGAAGGTGATATCCCAACCCTTGCGAAATCAAGTAAGTAGATGGCGCGCCTGGAGGGACTCGAACCCCCGGCCTACAGATTCGAAGTCTGCCGCTCTATCCAACTGAGCTACAGGCGCGAGAACTCAACTCTACCAGTTTAGAGCCTTTCCTGGCAACAAAAGCCCCGCAATGGCGAGTGCCAGGCTCGCATGGGAAGCGGCAGGTTCGCATCGGCGCATCGCCTCGCATCACCGCAGTTTCTTCAAAACTGGACGCTACGACCGCAGGTCGCCCCGCGATTACGCTTGCTTTCTTGCCGGCACCCTCAGGGTTGCCGAAACCAGTCCGGGTGAAGTGGCTTTGACGACAATCTCGCTCTCCGCTCCCGTGTTCTGGAGGTTAATGGCGGCGATTCCCGTAATGGCGTCAATTTCCGTCGCGCCGCCCAGCAGCCGTCCCGGACCTGTTGCGGAAAACGTGATCCAGTTCTGCGCCGTTGGAACAACCGTCCCGGCGGAATCAACCACGTCCGCTTCAATAAAGACTACGTCGGCGCCGTCGGCGGCCAGCGTGCCTTTATCCGGCTTCAGCACAATTCCCTTTGCCGGGCCGGCAGTGCTGATCTGGTGGCGGACGGTCGTGTTTCCTTTCTTCCCAACGGCCAGCAGTTTTCCCGGCTTGTATGCAACATCGTCCCAGACAAACGGCGGGTGCTTCAGGTGCGCTCCGGGCAGCATCTCCTGGGTGAACTGTCCGCCCAATTCGCCGGTCTCGCGGTATTTTTCCACCAGCGCCTGGAAGTCCTGCCAGACCCGCTCCTGCGCGGCAGGTTTTCGCTCGCCAAGGCTTTGCCCGTTCAGAAAAAGTTCCACCGTGTCGCAATTGCTGTAAATTCTGACGGCGCGTGAGCGGCCTGCATCCTCCGGCCAGGTCCAGTGGCCGACGATGTGGACCATGGGCTTCTCCGTCCACTCTGCCTGAAACATGTAATACGCTTCTTTTGGCAGCCGCCACATGTCCGCAACGCCAAAGTAATCATTGAAAGGCCAGCGGAGCGTTATGGCGCCGTCGCGCCTTTCCCAAAGCGTGCGCGTGGCTGTGCCGTTCACCTCGCCCGTGTCAAACATGCACCACTTGGCCGTACCCAGCCACGGCAGAGCATTCCATTGCATCAGATAACCTTCGCAAGCCATCGCGGCCTCGCTGTCGGCAAAAACCACGCTGCGGTCCTTGCGAACCAGCGCCGGGCCTTCGCGTCCGCGCTCGCAGTGGAACGATCCCCACTCGTTCCAGATGTATTTCTTCTCCGGATGCTCCTTTTGAGCCTGCACCAGATCCTCAATCGTGGTGGCGTCTATGATGTCGGTAACATGCGGGCAGCGGCCGGCTGTCCAGCAGGCGGGATCCAGCG
>JAJYJL010000264.1:7206-8535 GCA_021789565.1 Acidobacteriota bacterium | reverse complement strand
GGGTCAATCTCGAACAGCAACGGCGATTCGGTCGGCGAAGGCTTGAGATCTTTGCGCATGGCCGCCCTCATACTGGAATCACGCACCCCATGGGTGAGAAATTCGCGCCGGCCTGCACCCGCCGCACCGGGCTCCGCAGGCCGTCATTGCCGGTTGTCACAAGGCTGAGCGACATGCAAGCGCAGACCACCGGCCCCTTATCAACGGATCGGGGACGAGCGGGCGTTTCCATGAGGGGCTATGCCTGGGAGCGCACCAGTGTGCCAGCCTGTTTGTGGATTTTTCTGATCGCTTCGGCGATCTGGTTCATGTCGTTTCTGGGGCCCAGGAACATCGTTTGCTCGAACCACACGGCCCTTTCGCAGAGCTTGTCGTTTTCCGGGCAGTGGTTCCGCTCCTCGTAGTTGGCAAGTTCCTTCGGGCTATAAATGGTCTTGAAGGCGCGCGAGCCCAGGGCTTCTTTCAGGAAGGGCTCCTTGTTCAGCGGCGTGTATCCGCCCGAGGCCGGAACCCCTTCCGCTTCCAGTGCCTTCAGGAACCGCGAACGGGGAAGCCCGGCAAAATGCGCGCTGTCATAATGGAACATATAAAGGTGGTAGGCGTTTCGGGTGCAGCCGTCGTACATGCGGGCCGGCGAAATGCCGGGAATCTCTTTCAACTGCTTTGCCAGGTATTCGGCGTTTTCGGTTCGTGTCCGGCTTTGCGCTTCCAGGCGGGTCAACTGCTGCAACAGCAGGGCACCCTGGAACTCCGTCATGCGGAAGTTCCCCCCATTCCGGACGTAGCCGAATCCGGAGTTATATCTCCCTCGACCTTGATTGTGAAAGCTCAGGCAATATTCGTAAAGTCCCTGATCGTTGGTCAGGATGGCTCCGCCTTCGCCGGAATTCAGGTTCTTCGAAGCCTGAAAACTGAAGCAGCCAAGGTCGCCCAGAGTGCTAACCTTCTTGTGCCTCCACTCGGCCAGGTGGGCCTGGCAGGCGTCCTCAATGACAAACAATTTGTGCCGCTTGGCCACGTCGAGGATCGCGTCCATGTCAGCGGCTGATCCTCCCAGGTGAACGGGAATGATGCACCGCGTGCGTTTGGTGATGGCCGCCTCCACCTTGCGCGCATCGATCTGGAAGGTTTCGGGATCAGTATCCACAAAGACCGGCAGGGCGTGCTGCAGCAGGACAATATTTACTGTCGCGACAAAGGTGTAGGGCGGCACGATCACTTCGTCGCCGGGACCGATGCCAAGCGCGTTGGCCGAGGTCAGCAGCGCTGTGGTTCCGCTGGCCGTCGCCAGGCCGTATTTCGCGCCCAGCAGCCGCGCCCAGGGGGTTT
>JAJYJL010000264.1:0-7196 GCA_021789565.1 Acidobacteriota bacterium | reverse complement strand
TGGTGGGCATAGTGGCCGTCCAGCCGGTTCCATTTGCCGGTCATCAAAACCTGCATCCAGCCCTTTTCGTCGTTCTCCTCGATCACGGGCCACGATGGGAAAGGTCTTGTGCGGACCGGGCTTCCCCCCAGAATTGCGAGCCCCGCCCCAGCAGCCGGTTTGGGCGCGGCTATTGCATACGTTTTGCCGGATGTCGTAAGTCCCGCAGCCACTCCAACCGCGCTTCCCAGAAAATCCCGCCGTGTAAGGTTGCTTTTCATATCTTCCCTCCATTACTTTGTGTCACCGACTCCCAACCGTGAATTGGCCCCGGCTAAGGAGTCTTGCTCGCCACCTTGGGTTGAGCTCGAAGGCTCCCAATCACCTCCCGGACTTCACTGAGGATGGTGTGTTCAACCCCCGGAGCAAAAGGACCGGGCTGCCCATAATAAATCATCGCTCCGCCCCCCTCATAGCCGCCTTCCTTAAGGATTCGTTCCGAGGGAATATAGGCGAAGACATCGTTGCTGTAAGCAGCCACCCAAAGGTGGTTCGCTCCCAGTTCTTTCTTGAGCCTCAAATCATAATCGACCACAACCTCGCCGGCCAGTCCAATCATGGTGAGGCTGCTTCCGAACTGCCACACTTCAATCGAGTAAGGATAGCTGGAGGGCACCCGGCCCTGCTGGTCGATAATCTTCAGCATGTCTTCAGCGTGCTTGCGGACATAAATGTCGTTGCTCTTGAGCTTTTCTTCATAGTCCGCCCGGGTTGGCGGCCCGGCAAAACGGACCGGGAAGACTCTGAACGCAGTTTTGAGCGGCCCATCGACCGGAAGCAGCGTGCCGTCTGCCACCTTATCCACCGCCGCGGCCAGGTCTTCCCCGTGTTGTTGCGCGAATTCAACTCCGCTGCGCTCTTTAGTCCAGCGGGGGTATGGATTTGCATCCGCTCCGCATCCCTGCACAAACATGGCGACCGCACCGCGGTAACGCTTCTCCAGCCGCTGCTGGGCAAAGCCGGCATAGTCGCCGCTAAACTTGTAGTAATCTGAGCCGATGGTCGTGTTGTGGCAGGCATAGCCAAAAACAATGCCCAGCAATTTCCCGTGCTGGTTGCGAACCACAAGAACGGGAACGTCGTGGTCCACGGGTCCGTCCGGGTTGACGCCTCCTACATACCCTGCGGCGGTTTTAACCCGGCGATTCATACCAAACCCGGCCTCTCCATGACCCAGACTGAGCGTGGCCGGCTGAAGTTTACGGAGAGCCTCACCCACCACCTTGACCATCTGTCCCTCAAGATGGCCGGTGTACAACTTCACCTCTTCCCACTGCTGCGCGCTAATACCCTGCTTGCCTTCATAGGCAACCGACAGCATGGTGCCGATCACCGGGCCGGAATGCGTGTGCGAAGAGTTCAGGAATAACTGATCGCGGGCGAGGCCATACTTCTGCTGAACGCGCCGGGCGACAACCTCACTCACCGCAGAGGGCAAGCCCAGCAGATCGGTCGTCACCAGCACAGCCCGATGGCCGTTCTCGTCTTCCAGCGCCAATGCCTTTGCGTGCAACTCCAGAAGCGTTCCCTCGGAAGCGTGGGTCCTTGCGGCGTAACCCGCCATCCAAAGCGAATGATGCGGCGTGATGTTGATTTTTGCGAATCCGGCTTTCCAGGAAGCGCGCGCCGGAAGAACAGTGCCAACGAGCAGCACACAAAAAATGGGAGGAATTACTGCAGGAAAAACCTTAAGTTGTTGCAAAGTGACCTCCGTGGCCGGCAGCCAGCAACGGGTTCTCCGATGTCAGATACATCTTCGCACGAACCTTGCGAAAATAACACGCGCAGCCGGGAAGCTTGGGAGACGTTTGGTCTGGGTCTGGCGCTGTGCGTCAAACGGCGCTCAGTCCCAACCCTCCCAGCCTTGAAGTATGCAGTTTCCCGTCGCGGACCTCGAACAATCCAGGAAACTTCTTCAGCCACGGCTTATTGGCCGCGGGCACATACTCACGCCCGTTCGATTCGAGCGTATCGATAGGGGCAACGTGGGCCGCGATGCCCGCCGACTGAATCAGCGAGGCGCCGGGGCAAGTCAGGTCCTGCGCCGACATATACATTTTGAACTTTTGAGCGGCGGCATTCAGCAGCACGGTCTGGCTCTGCCCTTTGCACGCCTTGAGCGCCACGCCGGTGTATCCAATCTTCCTGCCGCGGAGCAGCGCGTCGTAGCCGGTTAAAGATTCGTCCATGACCACAGGTTTCAGCTTCGAAGCCTTGAAGAGTAGCTGGTCAGGGCCGGATGGAAGATCCCGCGACTCCGGCTGCTCAAGGTAAAGGATCCGGCGGTAGCCGCCGGGTGATTTCTCCTTGATCCGGCGGACGAACTCCATCAGGTAATCGACGTTTGGGCACTGCTCGTTGAAGTCCAGCGTGTAATGCCAGTCGTGTACGCCCCTTCGTGTTTCCACTTCCGTTGCCACTCGGTCAATGTGCAGTGTCCGGGCAATATCGCGTTCGAGGTTGTTGCCGTCGAGCTTGATCTTCAGATGAGTGAGACCGTCGGCAACGATCCATTGGGCCAGTGTTTGCGGCAGGCCGTCGTGCAGCCACTTCTTGACGTCCGAAGCTTCGATCGGGTCGGAAGCTCCCACCGAATGGTTGCACCACACCCAGGGCTTGGGCTCTTGCAGCAGATACTGGCTGGGATATTCGCCTTTGAATTGCGGCGCCAGGTAATGGGCCAGGTCATGGCTCATGAACTCCGGCCCGTAAGTCAGGTAGCAGTTGAGGCCGTGGACTTTTCCAAAGGCGTCGTGAATGGCGGCATCGAAAGGGCTCGCGGTGACCAGCGTGCAAAGCTTGGGGACCGGCTGAGGCAGACGCATTTCCTTGGTGACCTCGGCCGCCGCGCGGAGGTATTCCGGCTCCAGCGCAAAGTTGATGTCGACAGGATGGCCGGGCTGGTTGTAATCCGCAGTGATTTTGGAGATATGCTCCGCCAGCCGCTTCATGGCATTGAGCGTGGTGTCGTAGGAGAGCGTTTTGGATGGGAACGCCCATTCATTGCCCATGGTCATCGAGCCGAACCCATGGGCCACACGCCCCGAGACCGTCTCCACCGTGCAATGGACGTCCAGCAGCGTTACTTTGTCAACGCTGCGCCCGCCGAATTCATAAGGAGTGCGATAAGGAAAATCTTCATAGCTGACACGGACATCTTTGACACGAATGTCGCTGGATTTCCGTTTCGGCGCGGCCATGGTGATTCCTGCTGCCAGCGGCGAAAGCGCAGTCGAGCCGGCTGTGGCGGACTTCAGAAAACTCCGCCGTGTGATTTTACAATGCAATCCCAAACTTACCTCCTTTTAACAAACTGCTGAAAAACGGCCTTTGCGGCTGTCATTCCGAGCGAAGCGAGGAATCTGCTTTTGATCTGTGTACTGAAAACGAAGCGGATTCCTCGGGCCGATTAAGAAAATCGGCCCTCGGAATGACGGGCGGGGAGGCTCTTTTATCAACCTGCTATGCTCCATAGGCCTCCCGAACAACCGACTTGATGTAGTCGAGATTCTTCTTAATGGCAGCCATGACCGTAGGCACCTTATCTCGCGACAAGGCGATCCCCGACGGGTGTGAAAAGCCCGGGATCAAATACTCGTGCTGGTAGGAAACGGGGCCATGGAAATCCGACTTTGCGAGGATCTGGAAAAACTGCTTCCAGCGCGACATTCCCTGACCCATCGGGCAGATGACGGTACGCCACTGGTGCGGCCTGGTTTGTTTCCAATAAAAATCTTTGGCGGCCACCATCTTCAGGCGAGGCGTGACGAGATTGGTTGAAACCCTCCATCCGCTTTCGCCGCCCTCGATGGTGGCCTGGCACAGGTCATAGTAGTAGCCAGACCAGCGCGGGTCGAGGGGTTCGATGACCCTGGCCATGTCCCAGATGGCCTCGCCAATGTAATGAGGATGATTATGATAGCCCACCTGGATTCCGTGGTCCTTCGCCAGGTCGACCAAGGTTCGAAACCGCCGCCCGGCTTCATCAACCTCTTTCACAACATTGACCATCTTGTAGTGGTAATACCCTGGCTTCAGGTAAGGGATGTGGAGCTTGCTGGCCGTGCTGATGATGGGACGCGCCGTGGGATCGTCCGCTGAAAGCAGCTCCGTGGTGATCATGGGGACCTTAAGCCCCGCGTCCCGGATGGACTCGACGGCTTTCGGAAGGTCCGTTTCCGCGCGCTCGGGAAGCACATGCCCCTCCGGGCGAACTGTCAGGTCGATTCCATCAAAACCCGCGCGCCGGGTGCTCTCAGCAAGTTCCTTCCAGTTCAGTTGCGGAACGGGCTTGGAGAACAGGCAGAGCGTCCCCCGGAAGGGTCCGCGCGGCGCGGCGGGTTCAGCGGCAGTGTGTCCCGCCGAAAAAGCAACGGCGCCCCCGAGCGCTCCGGCGGATGATACCTGTAAAAATTCGCGTCTCGAAACATGTTTGTTCACTGGATTTCTCCTCCTTCAGGGTAGACCAAAGCACAAAATGTTGGGGCCGACTGCAAGTGCTACATACTGTTTTCCGTTCACCGTGTAAGTCATGGGCGAGGTCTTGTTTTCACCGTTCGTTGGAAAGTGCCAGAGCGTTTTCCCGGTGCGGGCGTCGACGGCCGTGACGTTACCGCTTGGGTCACCATAGAACAGCAGCCCGCCCGCCGTTGCCAGCACGCCGGCCTCTCTCTTGCCTTCGGCCAGCCCGCGTTCCTGCACCTTCCACACCACCTTGCCGGTATTGATGTCCAGCGCCTCCAGAAATTTCTTTGCAGGCTCTTCTTTGGGCTGCTTCCAGTTGCCGGCCGAAAGCCTGGCTTCGCACTTTTCGAGCGCCACCAGGTAATAGAGCCCGGTCTGCGGGCTGAAGGCGGTTCCATTCCAGTTGGCGCCATAATCCCCCGGGCAGAGCAGCCCATTCTGCTGGAGAAGCTGGGGGTGCCCGTCGTGGCCGATGCCGCTGGCCCAGGTCACCCGCACAAACGGTCTGGCCAGCAACACGTGGCCGTTGGTCCGGTCCAGCACATAGAAGAAACCGTTCTTGTCAGCGTGCAGCAGAAGCTTCCGTTCCCGCCCCTGGAATTTCCTGTCGATCAGCACCAACGGCGCATTGGCGTCCCAGTCGCGGACATCATGAGGCGTCACCTGGTAGTACCAATTGAGCCTGCCGTTATCCGGATTGAGAGCCAGGATGGAATTCGTGTAAAGATTGTCGCCGGGCCGGGCGCTGTCATCGGAGTCGGGATAGGGATTGCCGGTGGCCCAGTAGAGTGTGTTGGTTTCCGGATCGAAGGAACCGGTCAGCCAGGTTGCCCCCCCGCCGGTCTTGGGCGGGTTGCCACCCCAGCTTTCAGCTCCGGGCTCTCCCTTTGTGGGAATGGTCCAATGCCGCCACAGGCGCTCGCCGTTGGAAGCCTTGTAAGCAGCCAGAAATCCGCGCATGCCCCAGTCGCCGCCGGAAACGCCGGCGATCACCATGTCTTTGACCACCAGCGGCGCCACCGTTGAGCCATATTGCATAGGCTCATCCGGCATAACCACTTCCCACACCAGCTTTCCGGTGGTGCGGTTCAGGGCAATCAGGTGGGCGTCGTCCGTTACCCTGAATACTTTATCGCCGAGGATCGCCACGCCGCGGTTGGTGCCGAGCGACGCGTCACCAACTATCCCCGAAGATCGCGGGCGCGAATACGACCAGATCTCCTGCCCTGTGCGGGCGTCCAGCGCGTAAGCCTGCTGCGGCCCCGTCGCGTACATGATGCCGTCTGCAACCAGCGGCACCACCTCCAGCCCAAAGTACTGCATGTTCAGGTGGAAGTAAGGCGTGTCCGGAAGAAACTGCTTCCAGAGCGGGACCGTAAAGGCCCACTTCAGGCGCAACTGCTTCACATTCGACGTATTGATCTGCGAGAGTTCGCTGTAGCGGTTCCCGCTCAGGCTGCCATTATAAGTGAGCCAGTCGCCCGGCCGGGGGTTAAGAATCCTTGAAAACGGCATGTCGCCGGGCCCGGAAGGACTCGCGGCTTTGGCCATACCAGGCTTGATCCCTGTCAGCCCGCTAAGAAAGGCAACAAGGTTCTGGAGATCCTCCGGGCTTGCCTTCGTTGCCGGCATCGCGGATTGCGGATCTTCACTGATGGCTGAGACATCATCGGTGGGCAGCAGATGGAACTGTCCCTTCAGGTCCTGCACGACCATTTCAAAATTGCTTCGGCTCCGGGCAAAGCCTTGAACCGTCTTGCCGTCGCGCAGGCGCACCGTCACCATTTGATAGCCGGGAGCAAGGCTGGCGCCTGGTTGCAGCAGGCTCGTTCGGATTTCCGCGACGGTCATCTTGTGCGCGACATCGGAAAGGTCCGGCCCCACGGCCGATCCCCTGCCGCCGACCATGTGGCAACTGGCGCATTGGCCCTTGCCGAAGAAGTATTGCTCGCCAGCCGCACGGTCGCCGGTCACCCTGTTATCCGCCGCCGGTAAGTTCAGCGAATGGAGGAGCGCCACAAGCGCGTCCATTTCACCGGCCGGCAAATGGAACGCCGGCATGCCTGCCTTGGGCACGCCGTTGCGGATGAGGTTGCGCAACCAGGAAACCGAACGCCCCCGCAGCCTGCGGTTCCCGGCCAGAGGAGGGCCATACTCGCCGCCCCGCGCGTCCACCCCGTGGCAACCCGCGCATTGCTTCGCATAGGTTTCGCCGCCGGTTGTCGCCTGCAAGGTTTGGCTGGAAGAGGTTTGCACCCACAAAAACGCCAGGCTAATGGCAAAAGCCGCAAGCAAAAGGCCGACAGTCCAGCGGGATTGCACTTTTTGGAAGAAAGCAGCCATTTTTGTATGGGTTCTCTGAGTCAATGTTCCGTTCCAAAAGATAACTGATAGATGGCCGCCGGGCCCGTCTCCAATATCAGGTTCGAAAGAGGTTTCCACCTCATCTTCAGGAATTTGTCATGCCGCTGCCATTCCCAACCTCGATGACAGGCGTCTTCTGCTTTCCTAGTTCAGCCACCCGGCAAAGTCGGCTCCCATTGTACTCCTGCGTTCAAGTTTCTATAATCTTTCTGCGTTCACCGGGTGTGCGACATAGAAGTAACAATTCTCGCGTTCGTGTTTATTGTGGCCCCGGTCTTAGTGTATATGGTACACTAAGAGTAGGAGGCCACCACTATGTCGGAACCACT
>JAJYJL010000263.1 GCA_021789565.1 Acidobacteriota bacterium | reverse complement strand
TCAGGCCTTCGCGCATCTCCTGCTAAGCTTAGCACTGAGGAAGATACATAGCGGTGGGATTGTGGGGCCCTGGGAAACATGAGGAAAAACCGCCCTCGAGGACGTTGTTGATGCGGCTACGGGTGATCTGGGGGAAGCGCTGCAATGATCATCACACTTTTTCCACGTCGGCGCCCTGGCGCCAGTGGAAAAAGCGAAAATAGAGATAGATGTTTGCGGTCATGACTACGGCGTAGATACAAAACGGCGCAGCAATCTCTGAAATGTTGAAAAGATAACCGGTGAGAGCGATGCCTCCGGAAGAAGCTCCCAGCCGAGCCACCTGGTTGATCCCCAAGGCCCGGCCCAGTTCGTCCTGCTGCACCATCTCCGTGAATGCGGTGCGTTGCACGGGTACGGCCATCACGCGCAGGGCCGGGGTCACCAGATAAACCGCCAGGGCGAGAGCGAAGACGTGGCAGAAGGGCAACAGCAGCAGCAACACTGTTCCAATGCCGCGCGTCACCCCGATGCTCTTGACGAACCCCAGCGTCTGCTCAAGCCGCGGAGCCGCCAGCAGGGCAAACGCCGCCAACGCACCGCTGACAAAAGCGTAGACCGCCATCTCCGATTTCGGAACGTGATAGACGATCACGAAGAAAGGGATCAAAAATGGGACCACGAGTCCCTGCGTAAATCCGTTGAGCATACCGGTGACGGTGAATTTCCCGATGATCATCTTGCTGTGAAGCCGCCGGAGATTCCCGCGGATATCTGCCGTTCGGATGAAGACGAGAAACACCAGGCCTCCACCGGAAATGATGGTGGCGTAGAGAAAGACATCCCGGACCCCTGCCCGCTTGGCCAGCAGCGCTCCCAGAGCTCCGAACATGCCACTCAGAAACGTCAGGATTGAAAACCAGAAGGTCCGGTTACCGGGGGTCGTCAGGCTGGTGATCACGGCGGTCTGAATAGGCTGTGCAGCTCCCCCAACGCCGCCTTCCATCAGCGATCCCGTTGCCGAATAGCCCCCCAAGGTCGTGGCAATAAAGAGAAGGGGCAAGCCGTGTGAAAAGAAAACAATGATGGAACTGACCGGTAGCAGCAGACCCACCAGAAACAGTGTTTTTACCCTTCCCCATGCATCGGTCAGGAAGCCGAACAGCAGGCCCAGTGCTGCTGTTGCCAACGCAGCCGACGTGTAAAGAAATCCCAGTTGCAGTGGGCTGTAGTGCCGGTAGGTCAGCACGAAGTAGGGAAATGCAATCGTGATCATGCCGGCCGCTACACTGCGCGACATGCGAAACAGGACGAAGAGGAGCAATTGTCCGCGGTGGTCGTTCATAATTTCCCAACAGCATGCCAACGCATAAGCCTTCAGTTTATTACGGATGTTGATTCTGGGGCCACTTGCGGTCCAGGCGGGAGAGTGAGCCGATTGGGCCGATGGAATGGGAGAGACGTTCCGCCACTTCAAAAAGGGGGCCGTCAAGGAAAACAAATCCACCCTTGCCGCGGGTGGTCGGGATGGAGCGGTACGTTATGCTCGAAGGTTCGGGCAAGTTCCGGCGAATCCGGAAGCAACTGGGCGGGCCCGGAGCCGGCGGATCTCCTGTTCCTCTTATAGGGAACAGCGTCCGGTCAATAAGGCCACTTCCACTCGCGAACTTCCGGCAAATCCTGGCCTTCCTTCACAATGTAGTTCTTGTGCTCGATCAACTTGTTGCGCAGGTCCTGCTTAAAGTGAGCTCCAATCCGGGCCAGACGAGGCACCCGGTCTACCACATCTCCTGCCAGGTGGAAGCGGTCGAGGTCATTCAACACCGCCATGTCAAAGTGAGTGGTTGTGGTTCCTTCTTCCTTGTAGCCGCGCACGTGAAGGTTCTTGTGATTGGTCCGCCGGTAAGTCAGCCGATGAATCAGCCAGGGGTATCCGTGGAAGGCAAAGATGATGGGCTTGTCAGAGGTAAAAAGAATATCGAAGTCGCGATCGCTCAACCCGTGCGGGTGCTCGGTGGAGGGCTGAAGCGTCATCAGGTCCACGACGTTGATGACCCGAATCCTGATGTCTTCAAATGCCCGCCGCAGAATGTCCACCGCCGCCAGAGTTTCCAAAGTGGGAACGTCGCCGCAGCATGCCATCACCACTTCAGGCTCGCCGCCTTGGTCGTTGCTGGCCCAGCTCCAAATGCCGATGCCCGCGGTGCAATGCTGGACAGCCGATTGCATATCCAGCCACTGTAATGATGGTTGCTTGCCGGCCACAATCACATTCACGTAATGGCGGCTGCGCAGGCAGTGGTCCGTAACCGAAAGCAACGTGTTGGCATCCGGCGGCAGATACACACGAACGATGTCTGCCTTCTTGTTGGCCACGTGGTCGATAAATCCGGGGTCCTGATGGGTGAAGCCGTTGTGGTCTTGCCGCCAGACGTGCGACGTCAGCAGGTAGTTGAGCGAGGCAATGCGCCTCCTCCAGGGGATGTTGCGCGTCACCTTCAGCCACTTGGCATGCTGGTTGAACATGGAATCCACAATATGGATGAAAGCTTCGTAGCAGGAAAAGAAGCCGTGCCGGCCCGTCAGCAGGTAACCTTCCAGCCATCCCTGGCACATGTGCTCGCTCAGGACTTCCATCACGCGCCCCGTGGGTGAGAGATGCTCGTCTGTAGGCAGTATCTCTTCCATGAAGGTCTTGCCGGTTGCCTCAAACAGGGCGCTCAGGCGATTGGAATTGGTTTCGTCGGGGCCCATCACGCGGAAGTTTTTTGACTCCTCATTCAGCTTCATCACATCACGCAGAAATTTGCCCATCACTCTTGTGGCTTCCGCCACCGATTTCCCGGGTGATTCAACGGAGACTGCATACTCGCGGAAGTCCGGCATGACCAGGTCCCTCAGCAGCAAGCCGCCGTTCGCGTGCGGGTTGGCGCCCATTCGCCGGTTGCCTTTTGGGGCCAGTTCTGCCAGTTCGGGGATCAAGCGCCCTTCTTTGTCAAAAAGCTCTTCGGGCTTGTAGCTCTTCATCCACTCTTCCAGCATCTTCAGGTGCTCGGGATTCGTCCGCGTCTCGCCCAGCGGCACCTGGTGTGCCCGCGAAGTGCCTTCTATCTGTTGCCCGTCCACCACCTTGGGCCCCGTCCAGCCCTTCGGAGAACGCAGGATGATCATCGGCCACACCGGGCGGAAGCCCTTCCCGTTTTTCCGCGCCGTTTCCTGGATCTGTTGAATCTCACCCACCACGGCATCCAGCGTTCCGGCCATCAACTGGTGCATAGCCTCAGGTTCGTCGCCTTCAACAAAGTAAGGCTTGTAGCCGTACCCGGTGAACAGGGCGGTCAGGTCCTCATCGCTCATGCGGCCCAGGACCGTGGGATTGTTAATCTTGTATCCATTCAAATGCAGGATGGTGAGCACAGCGCCGTCCCGCGCCGGGTTGAGGAACTTGTTGGAATGCCAGCTTGTGGCCAGTGGTCCTGTCTCTGCTTCGCCGTCGCCCACCACGCAGCACACCAGCAGGTCCGGGTTGTCGAACACGGCCCCGTACGCATGGGCAATCGAATAACCGAGTTCGCCGCCCTCATGGATGGAGCCCGGCGTTTCCGGAGCCACGTGGCTCGGGACGCCTCCGGGGAACGAAAACTGTTTGAAGAGCCGCTGCATGCCCACGGCGTCCTGGGTAATGTTGTGGTAGAACTCGGTGTAGGTCCCTTCAAGGTATGTGTTCGCGACCAGCCCAGGCCCGCCATGCCCTGGTCCAGTTATGTAGATTACATTCAGGTCGAGCTTCCTGATGATGCGATTGAAGTGAACGTAGATGAAATTCAATCCCGGCGTGGTGCCCCAGTGTCCAAGCAGGCGCGGTTTCACGTGCTCCGGCTTAAGGGGCTCGCGCAGCAGGGGATTGTCGTAGAGATAGATTTGACCGACAGAAAGGTAATTGGCCGCACGCCAGTAGGCGTTCATCTTACGAAGCTCTTCGGAGGAAAGTGGCTCGGCTGAAACTGTCAGAGGCGAAGTGTTTTCATGCTTTGTTGCTGTGGCCATAATTTCCTCCTGAGTCAAAATTGAATTTTTCCGCCAAAAATAAGTTATACAAGAATTCTATTACACTTCAGAGGCGAGAGGGATTCTTATCGGCCAATGCACACGCAATGGCATCACAGAAACGCTCAATCGTGTTGTATTCGGGTCTTACTGGAAATAACATGGTGCGTGACTGTTCCATTGATGTTGAACGGGGCGCGCGCTGGCCGCGGTCTCTGGGCGAAAGGATGGTTCTCATGGAGGCGGGGGTTTACACCGGGGTTGAAAATCTGAAGGTGCAGGAATGGCCAAAGCCCGAACTGAATGCGGGCGAAATGCTCGTCAAGGTGCGTTATGCAGGTATCTGTGGTACAGACATGATGATCCACGCCGGCAAGCACCCGAGAGTGGTCCCGCCGCGTGTGCTGGGGCATGAGATTTTCGGCACGGTGGTGGAGACGCGCGCCGCCGCAGAATCCAACGTCAAGGAAGGCGACCGGGTGGCGGTGTTTCCGCTGATTTCCTGCGGTCGCTGTGCGCCCTGCCGCGAAGGCAACGCCCACGTTTGTGAGAAGCTCGGCCTTCTGGGAATTGACGCGGACGGCGGATTTGCAGAATACGTTAAAGCGACCCCGGAGCAGTTGATTCCTGTCCCGCCCGGAGTGGATGATGAGCAGGCGGCGCTGGTCGAGCCTCTTTCCGTAGCGGTCCACGTGGTCCGGACTTCCGGATTTACGGTGGGTGACACCGCGCTCGTCACCGGGGCCGGCCCCATTGGGAACCTGATCGCCCAGGTACTGCGGGCGACGGGTGCGCGGCGGGTGCTGGTTTCAGAGGCGAAGCCGTTCCGGAGGAACCTGACTGAGCGGATGGGCTTCGCCGTCGTTAATCCCTCAGAAACCAGACCTGTTGAGTTGATTCCGCAGTTGACCGGGGACAGCTTTGTGGACCATGTGTTCGAAGCGACAGGGGCAACCGCGGCGTACCGCGACGCCGTTCAGTCCTGCAAGGTCCGGGGGCACGTCACTTTTGTCGGCCTTCCGAAGGGGCCGCCGGAAGTTGACGTCCTCAATCTGGTGTTCAAGGAAATTCGCACTTCCGGCGCTCGGGTTTACACCCCGAAAGATTTTCGGGTTGCCATTTCCCTCCTCGAGCGTGGGGCCATTGATGTGAAGAGCGTTGTGACGGACCGTCTGCCTCTCAAGGATATCGAGCAGGGTTTGCGGAAGATGCACGATCCTGACAACAGCCTCAAAATTCTCTTCAGCCTTTGACCGCGGGTACGCCTGGCCCGGAGCAAGCCTGCCCAGGCAACAGGCTTTTCACAAGCAATCTCGCTCCATCGGAGTCCCTTCCAGAGCGGGCGTTCCGACTGGTCAGATCCCCACGTTGTAGCGCTTTCGATGTTCGCGCACGTAGAGACCGCTCACAACGGGTTCGGATTCGCATTCCGCCTCAATCACGGTGACGGGGTCGTCAGGCGCCTTGATGGGCAGCCCCGTGAACTGGATGGAGATGTCGTCCTGCCGGAAGTTTACCTTCTTGCCGGAAGCAAACAGCTTCGCCGATTTCACCTGGGTCCGCAGCCCTCCAATGGCCACCACCGTCTGCGGCTGGAAGAACGACATAAAGTTTCCCGCTGGCGTCGTGCCCGGCCAGAAGTGGACGTGGATGTAAAGGGTGTTTCCTTTTCGCGTGAAATTCGCGTTGGTTGTTCCATCCGCGTCGCAGCGCTCGGCTTCATAAATCGTCGGACCGTTCTTGTCCATCCATTTGCCCACGGCCTCCAGCGTGCGCACCTCTTCTTCCGGCACTGAGCCGTCCGGCTTGGGTCCGATATTCAGCAGATAGTTTCCTCCGCCTTTGGCGCAGGTAATGAGATTGCGAACGATGGTTTTGGGAGATTTGAAGTCATCGTCCGCCTTCTGGTAGCCCCAACTGTCATTCATGGTCATGCAGGTTTCCCATGCCCGGCCTTTTTCCGAGGCGCTGATATGCTGCTCAGGGGTTGAAAAGTCTCCCGGCAAGCCATTGCGATTGTTCACAATGATGTCAGGCTGCAGCTTGAAAACCATGTCATTCATCTTTTTTGATTCCCACTGCTCGGCAGTCAGCGGCCAGTCAACGTCGTACCACAGAATGTCAATCTTGCCGTAATTGGTCATCAATTCACGAATCAGCCCATGCGTGTAAGCCACAAACCGCTTGCGCGCCGCCTCGTCAGTAGCGCAGCGGGCCCCGTCCGGATGGTGCCAGTCCATCAGCGAGTAATAGAAACCCACGCGCAATCCCTCGGCGCGTGCGGCCTCAACGTATTCCTTCACCAGGTCGCGCCCGCATGCCTGCTGGGGAGCGCAGTAATTGGTCAGCTTGGTGTCGAAGAGGCAGAACCCTTCATGATGCTTGGTGGTCATCACCATGTACTTTTGCCCGGCCCGCCTGGCCAGCTTTGCCCAGTCGCGGGCGGCGTTCGGCTTCGGGTTAAAGTGTTTGGCCAGCAATTGATACTGTGGAATCGGAATCCCTTCCTTTTCCATGGCCCATTCGTGCTGTCCGATCACGCTGTAAAGCCCCCAGTGGATGAACATGCCGAACTTTGCCGCGTGCCACCACTTCATGCGCTGCTCGCGGTCTGCCACCGCGGAGGCCGGCTCGCCCGGCCCTTCGGCCTGTCCCTGCTTGGGCGCCGGAGGCTGGCCCGAAGTGCACGCTGCCGCGGCGCCCACAGCGGCCATGGTGCTTCCAGCCCCCATCAGTTTCAGATAATCCCGTCTTGTCATCCGATGTTCCCGCATGGACTTCCTCCTTCCCGGCCGCTCAGTAGATTAAGGATTAAGAGCGCTTCTTGCTGGTTCCCGCCAGCATGCCCACCGCAAAAGTGCCGGATTGAAATTTGCGCCACCGATATTACCGCAAAACCTCGTGCGGGAACACGGAAATCATGGCGTGTTTCAAAATACGAAAAATGAATTGCACCGTCGGATCATCCTATGGGTTGGAACGCGGCCTTTATTTCCCGCAAACCTCCGGTTAATCTTTTGAAGATGAATCAACTCCGGCCGCAAAAAATCCGCCTCGACCAGCTTCTGGTGGAGCGTGGCCTTGTGGAGTCCCGCCAGAAGGCCCAGGCGATGATTCTTGCGGGCCAGGTGTTGGTGGACGAGCAGAAGATTGAAAAATGCGGGACACCCGTCAGTTCTGAAGCTCGGCTGCGGCTGCTGGGTGCACCACCCCGCTACGTCAGCCGGGCGGGGTTCAAGCTTGAGGGCGCACTCGACCACTTTGCCGTAAACCCGGAAGGCAAGACTTGCCTGGACATCGGCGCCTCAACCGGTGGTTTTACGGACTGCCTGCTTCGGCGCGGGGCAGCCAGAGTGATTGGCGTAGATGCGGGGATCAACCAGCTTGACTGGAAACTGCGGCAGGACCCTCGCGTGACGGTGATGGAGCAAACCAACGCCCGTTACCTGGGCTTTGACCAGATCGGAACGCTCGTGGCCCTGGTCACGATGGACGTTTCTTTTATCTCCTCCACGCTCATTCTCCCAGTGCTTCCTCCGCTGCTCGAACAGGGCGCCGATCTCCTGGTGCTGGTGAAGCCGCAATTTGAAGTGGGCCCCGGGCAGGTGGGCAAGGGCGGCATTGTGCGCGATCCGCGTTTGCACGAAGAAGCCATTCGGAAGGTCTCGAGGAAAATCGCCGATTTAGGGTTCAATGAAATTGCCCAGGTTGAAAGCGCCCTGCCGGGAGCTGCAGGCAACCGTGAATTTTTCCTGCATGCTATTTGGCCCAAAAATGTCTAGAATGGTTTTTCAACGATCGGCGGCAGCGGCGGCCATCGTTCATCCCACGTTGGCTTCAGGCTCTTATGACGATCAAGAAAATCGGAATTGTTTCCAAACCCAAAAAAGCGGAGATTCGGGAGATTGTTCCCCCACTGGTGGAGTGGCTTCGGGGACGCGACATCGAGGTTTCCATTGACAAGGAAACGGGTTCCATCCTGGAAAGTTCGGAAAAATGCCTCACCCGGAACGAGCTTCCCGGCAAGGTCGATCTGCTGGTGGTGCTGGGAGGCGATGGCACGCTGCTGGCTGCGGCCCGGGCGCTCTACCGGCACGAGGTTCCTATTTTTGCAGTCAACCTGGGTGACCTGGGCTTCCTCACCGTCATCACCCAGGATGAGATGTATCCGGCGCTTGAAGGCGTGTTGTCCGGCAACTACCGTTCCGAGCGGCGCGTCCAGATTGAGGGTGAACTGGTCCGGGCGGACGAAGTTCTTTCCACCTTCCGGGCGCTGAACGACGTGGTGCTGAACAAAGGAGCCATCGCCCGCATCCAGGACTTTGAGGTGTATGCCGACGGGGAGTTCATTTCAAATTACAAGTCCGACGGATTGATTGTTTCCACACCCACGGGCTCCACGGCCTACTCGCTGGCGGCAGGCGGCCCTGTTGTGTCGCCATCCGTCGAGGCTTTTATCGTCACTCCCATCTGCGCGCACACGCTCACCAACCGCCCGTTGGTGCTCCGCGA
>JAJYJL010000262.1 GCA_021789565.1 Acidobacteriota bacterium | reverse complement strand
TGGGCTATGCCGCACCGGTGGCGACTGCGATCCACTGGTTTCCCGACAGGCGAGGTCTGGTCACCGGCCTCGCCGTCTTCGGCTTCGGACTCTCAGCAGCTATCTTTGGCCCCCTCGCGAATACGATGATTCAGGAAACCGGGATCTGGAACACCTTCTTCCAACTCGGCATTGCTTTCTTCATCATGATTGTTCTCGGGTCACTCCTTCTGACGAATCCGCCTTCAGGCTGGCGTCCTGCCGGTTGGAATCCGGGTTCTGTGGCTTCGCTCTCTGTAGGAGGTGAGCACAAGCGACATTACAGTCCGCGCGAGCTCTTGCGGATGAGGCACACCTACCTTCTGGTTCTGATGTACGCCTTCTCCACGGCTGCCGGCTTGATGGTGATCAGTTTCGCCAAGAACTTTCTCGATTCGTTTTCTTTCGATAATCTCGCGACCGCGCAGGGGCTCGGTTGGTTGAATGCGCTCCCTATCATCGGTGCGAATCTCTTTACGGGCAAGCCGGCCGAACTGTCGGCGGTCCTCGTGGGGTGGCTTGCTATCTGGAATGCACTCGGGCGGATGATCGTCGGGTGGGTCTCGGATCGGATTGGTCGTCATAAGACCATGGCACTGAACTTTGTCCTAACTGCGATGACAGTATCCCTCATACCGATCCTCGCCGCGAGTGCCTGGCTGATGCTGCTGCTCTATCTCCTTATCGGGCTGACGTTCGGCGGTACACTGACACTGTTCCCAGCCATCAATGCCGATTGGTTTGGCACACGCCATGTGGGTACAAACTATGGCATCGTTTTCTTGGGGTGGGGGATTGGAGGAGTGATCGGGCCGCTCGTAGGAAACTTTGGGCTCGGTATGCTTGGGGGTTACCGCACCGGGTTTGTTCTGTCCGCAATTCTTGGCCTTGTTGCAACATTGATGGCACGTAGGCTCAAGCACCCGGATTCTCGCTGCGAGAACCTTGTCAACTGACCTGAGAAAAGCTCAATACTATCTTCTGTCGATATTAATCGGATGGCTTTTTAGCAGACGGATGCTCCTTCCAAATGGGTTCCCATACTTTTCTCAAGTCGGTGCCTTCCAGCGCTGCAAGGTCCATTGATGATAGATCCAATGTTCTTCCTTCGGCGAGAGCCTGCCTAGTTAGGGCAACCAACCTATCGACGGCGCCCCCACTTGGTGGCCAGTATAGGGGGCCCCACCTTATCCTGGGCAGGCGCATGCGAGTCACGATTACTTCGATTCCGCTCTCTTGCTTGGGAATCTTCTGAAACTCCTCTTCCGTCAAGAACGATTGTACGGAGTAAGTACCCTGCGGTCTCTCAAATTTCGCTTGAATCTGCCACTTGGCTACCTTTTGATCTGATGCATTGACTAGTAGATGACGGGAGACCGAGCCGGGAAATGATACCATGTGCCCCGTGATTTGCACGTCAACCTTCACTTTAGGCAACCTGAGCACCTGTCCATTGACAATGTGCAACCATTCACTGGGGATGGTCACTTCGATCTGTTGATTCCCAAGTTGGTCTGAAATGTTGCCCGAACGCCATTCGTGCCACACTAGATCTGGTATCGCGCCACACACTCGACCATCTTGATTTCGAAAGAATAGCATTTCCCCGGCTAAGACCGGACCCTCGGCATCGCTTTGGACCTGGATATTAGTGATTGTCAGTAGCAAGTATATGATTGACTGAAAAGCCTTACGGATCTGCTGTGGAAGACTATCGGTGGCATCTCGCAAAACGGCGGTCTTGATACCTACCTTTTGTGCGCGTAGGATAGCATCACTCGTATACCCACTAGCAGAAACGAATACGCTGTTCTGCGTTGGTATCCCAACGTCGCCGAGTTTCCCTATGTATTCATCCATCTCATCAATGCCTACTCGACCCTTCTCATTCTTGCATTCAATGGCAACACGAATGGGATATCCTGCCACTTCAGAAGACAGCAGCACATCAATCTCGCGTGTCCTTCCGCCTCCATCCTGGGCAGCGAGAAAGACATTCTGCTCAACCTTTACCCCATATTCCTCATGCATATCGGCCACGATCCGTTCAACAATATCGCCCTTTTCCCGACTTGACCCTTTTGGGGCTATCAATTTCTTGCGCTTTCGAATTCGATTCGGCATCGATCAGTTATCCTCCTACTGCCCGATCCAGCGATCAAGAGCACCCATAGAAGGGACTTTGGAGCGAATGAGCTCGAGCAAATGGGATAGAGACTTGCCAGTCGAAAGGAATTCCAGGAGTTGCTCAAGATCCTCCTGCGTCAATACCGCGAGTCCATCCGCGCTCGCAGCACTGAGCTCGCCTTTGGAGACATCTGATCGCCTCAGCGCAGTGACAATGACCCCGATGACTTCGTAACCCGGAAGTGCTTGGCGAATCTGAGTCGTACGTGCGACCAGTTTGCCAAGTTTCCCCCCGGCTCCTATGCTTCCAAGTGTGCACTCAACCGCAAGTACTGCAGGCAATGGGTATGCGTAGCCAATTACATCGACTGCATCTCCAAGTCGACTGGATCCTGCCAGAACATCAACATTGAATCCCCAAAAATGCAGCAGCCGTCCAACAGCACGTTCAAAATCGCCGGCTCCTGAACGGGCTGGCTTGAGCGATGACCTAAAGAGATCCAAGTCAGGGTCGAAAACCTGGTAAGCTGTGATTCTAGCGTTTTGTTCCTCTGCCGATATATCTACTAGCGTCAACGTATCGGCGATAGCACTTGCTGTCCTTAGAAACAAGGTGACCCGGGACGCTGCCATAGGTCGCTCACCTTTGAAGAGGTATTGCGAGCCACTTGATATCCATTTCTCCGAGTGCAGCTCAACCGTATCAGAAACGGGAGCAGCTCCAGCCTCTGTCGCGACAAAGCCCACGTTGCAGTGCTTCGAGAAAGTAATGGAATCTGTCAATATTGAGAGACTTAGCACTCCTTGATCAAGTCGACATTCTTCTGGTTTGAACCTGCCTTGCAGTGGTGCGAATATTTCAAAGGTTGCGCTACGGCCAGACTGAAGAGGCTCAATAAAGCCAAGCACATCCTTTGCCAACCCGTCAAGCCCATCGTACGGGTGTTTTAGTGCGCGAATGGAATTGTCTAGTTCAGAACGTGACAAGGGCACACGCCGAAGGAGGTCATCAATCTGAGGCCCGGACATAATCAAGCCGTGAGCGCTCCAAGGGGGATAGACTTTACGAGACTGGCTGGATAACAAACTAAAATAGTAAGAAGCATTTGAATAGGAGGCTCGCTCCCTGGTGGGAGAGTCAACTTCTGACAGATAATGAACATCCACATTCTTGATTTGTAGCATGCCCTCAGCAACACTGTTCAATACAGCAGGCAATGACCTGACAGACAGGATAGACTGCCAACAGGACAGGTACTCTGTCGCCGGCAAATGTGAGAACCTTTCTACCTGCCCCATCGATCTTGGATCGAGGTAACAACGCGTCGCGATATTCTGCCAAGCTCCATCGATGTAGACGGCCATCACCCGGATGTCGATGGAATGCCAAAGATAAGGAGATGCTGCTACCGCTGCAAGAAAACGCTGGGCCTCATCCGCTGGTTTAGCCAATTTTAGCACCCCCTGGGATGGTGTGTGCTTTGCAAGTCCGAGAAAATAACCACATTCCTATCGTCTAGACTGATGTCCTTCTTACACCCGGAGTTCTAACCCATCCTCTTGCATGGGTCTTTAGCGAAGGCAAGAGATCTTGCAGAGACAATGGGTCATCCTTTGTGGGATCCGCCGGACGCGGCCTCGCTTTGAAGCCTCTTTCCAAGTCAGCAGCGGTCAGCAGGTGCACGGCAACAGACTTTGTGTGCTTCTGAAGATTATCAACTCTTGTTCTGAGCGTTTTGGGAATAGTCGGCGACAAAACGGCGAGAAAAACCATATCGGCGTCCAGGTCTTTAGCTATATCCACAATCTCGGCGAGCTGAGAAGATATCTCTTTGACCGTACGACCACTCGCCCCTCGTCTAAGGTCTTTGCACTCCGCCAGAACCAAATGCCCGTCACAACTTGCAATGATATCTAGATCCGTTTCGCCTCCCTTTCGAACCGCGACCCCGGGGAGGGATAAGAAACTTACGCGACAGAGCATTTGGAGCAACTGCAAAGTCAACAGTACTGGTCCAGATCCTTGCTCAATAGCTCGAGCTACTAGTTCATTAAGCTTGTAATGAAAAGGAGCTTCGAGGGGAGGTTGCATTAGGGTCAAACATCCCGCGCAGGGCATTTCCTCTTCGATTACATCGGTCGCATACCAACGGGTCAGGTCACAAGCAGGGCAGCGAATTTGATACCCTCGCAAAAAGACACCTTCCAAGGTTAGGTCAGCAATCATCTGGCGATAAGCATCCCGCTTAGCGTCATCGTCGCCTGGCCTGAGAATTTGCATCATCCTATTTACTGTAAAGGTGCCGCCTTTCCCCATCTCCAGGAACATATTCCGAACTTTAGGGTCTCGCCATATGCCAAGGTTTTGCAGTCCACCGCTGAGATCTGTTACGCCCCGAACGTATCGACATTTATCGGTGGCCGCTGCCTGATAACCTTTCCCTTCGAGCAATGCTTTGAATACTTCCTCTTCAGTCGGTAGCTTTCCCGAGAGGTATTCTTTATCCCGTCGAGTACGGCGTGACAGTTGCCCGTTCGCAATGCGAGTGGAGATGCCACGACTCAAATCTATGGACAGAACTGAGGGCCTACCGGAAAGCAACCGATCAATCTCGACGCTTTTGGGAGGCCAGAAGCCTGTTGGCGCAATGCCCTCGCCCTCCAATTGCATGTCGACCACCCAAGTTCCATCATGCAGTTGTTCAACAAACGGGAGAGGTAAGGCCTTGAAACGGTAATCTCCATCTGAGAAATTTATCTCTTGCTTCTCTTGCTTGCCGTGAACACCAAGACCTCCTAACAGGAAATTCGAGAACCATATGTCGACATGCTCGATCCTGCTATTCAAGTGAGGCAGCAGTCGACTTCTGAGATCCAGAAGCCGTCGCCTGCCGAGCGTTGCCGAGGCGAGAGTAATGTGGTTTGTGTCACCTGCTGATTCGTTGCACCATTTGCCGAGAAACTGGATATCCTGCTCGGACCTCAACAGAGTGGATGGCAAGATGAACACGCGTTCACGGCCGAGGAATGATAGCATACGCATGTTCCAAAACAAGCAGAAATCGGGAGCAGGATTCCCGCTTGCGATAACAATTGTGAAGTCGATCCCCGGCGCCTCTGCAAAGGTTGACGTCTCGACTTTGGTCAAGCGAATTGGCGTAAGCAAATTGCCGAGCTCCGAAATACGCGCTAGATAGATTTCCAGGCTATCGTTCTTGACGTCTACAAATTCACCCTGGAGTCCCTCGACACAGAATTCGGCAATATCACTCGGTTGTACTCCAAATAGGGCGGCGATGTATTCGGGGTATTCGTATCTCGGTTCTAGTTTCGGCACTCGGACGTTTGACTTTGATGTAGGTCGGCTCTTCTCATAGAGTGACAGTAAGGGGTAAAGCATGGGTATGGAGCCGAAAATGTCGGCCTCGGGAGGACGCTGAGCCAACGCGCGGTTGCTCCATTTCCACGCGTAAAACGGACTTGTTCTCTGAAGCACTTCAGTGACGAGTTTAGCTGAAACACGCCCTCCAAAAATGACTAGATCAGGATCATTCCGCCGCAACACTTGGCACCAGTCTTGTCGAAGTGTTTTTCCGTCGGTTGGAATGAATAAGTTGTAATAACCACCCCAGATGTTGGAGTTGTATTTCAGGTACTTGAGTAATTGCTGCTTTGAAGTGTTGGCGTTGATTACGAAAGCGAGCCTCAGCGGCCGCGGTGCAATGACGGCGATTCTGCGGGTAGGCTTGGGCTCGGTCGGGACGGTCCTCGCCCTAAGGTTTCTCGCCTCTGAGTTTGGCATCGGCTTTCTCCTTAGAAATCACATGATTGGCCTATGGAACCCCGAACTCAGAATTATTATCCGGTGAAAGAGAGAAATGTCAAATAGTTTCGCAAACTTGAGTAGACGACTCATTGCAGGGTGGAATTGTTCTCCTGCCGTCTAGAGGGTCCTGACCGCCTACCTACAGAAATCACTACTATCGCTCGTCCAACAACACCTAGCTTGGTACGATGCTTGGCAGATAGAAGCGAACTCTGCTCACCAGCTAATCACAATGGTCATCTAGCTCTTTAACGCGAGCTGGGCACGAAACCAAAACAAAAAAAGGCCCTGATACAGAGAGGGACGCAGTCGCCGCATCCCTCTCATTCATTTCTAGCCGAATCCTAACCCGCGTTCCTTCAAACTCACCCAGCGGTTAGGATCACCAATGATCAGATGATCGAGTACATCGATGTCGAGAAGCTTGCCTGATTGCACAATTTCCCTTGTCACCGCGACATCTTCAGGGCTGGGAGTAGGATCGCCGGAAGGGTGCGAATGGGCAACGAGGATGGCCACACCATTGCGACGGACCGCCTCGCGGAAGATCTCTGCGACCCGGATCACCGTGGTGTGAACGGAGCCCTGGTAGATCAGAGATTGCCCCATGGCCTGATTCTTGGTGTTGAGCCACAGCACGCGCATTTGTTCGTGTTCCAATCCCGCCATCTCGGGAGCAAACAAGCGCACGGCATCGGCCGGGGATCGGATGATCGGACGTTCCTCCGGCAGCTCGTTCATTGCGCGTCCTCCCAGCTCCATCGCCGCACGCAGCCGTGCAGATCGTAGGCGGGTCATTCCTTCTACACGCAACAGATCGAGTGGGCTTGCATGCGCCATTTGATTTAAGGTGCGCCAGGTCGCCTGCAGGCGCAAAGGAATCATCGGATCGGTTCGTGCATCCAGAAGCAGCTGGAGGAGCTCGGGAGTCGACAATGCCGCTGGGCCGAGGCGTTCCAAGCGCGCCATCGGCTGCTCAGCTTCAGGCATTTCCCGTAACAATCGCTCTGCAGTCCCATCCTCTTCGCCCGCAAAGTACGAGAGCTGTGACCAGGGGTGGCCGCCTAAGTGGTCTTCTGCCAAGTTACTGCTGATGGTCATGCCTCAGCCAGCCCTCTGCCTCTTTGAACCCAATCCACCCCGCATAGTCCGTCTGCAGCCGAACGAGGATCGCTGTCTCCACGTCAGGTGATTGCTCTGAAGTCATGTTGAAAATCATATCATCTCCAGCAAGGATCTTGTCCACGAGAGTGTTCCCTTGCTCCTCCATGTAAACGCGAGGGGCCGTGAGGACGCCATCTTCCATGCTGAACTGCCCACAGGTCTTTAGAGGCACAGGCATTTCCCCTCATGAAGGCACAAAGGCATAATCGTCGGCATGCACGCAGCACGGCCAATCTTCACAGCCGCACGAGCTCACCGGCCCGATTGGCCGCCACGAATCTGGCACTGTTGACTCCCCGCCATCTTTGTCTCGCCATCCGGCTTGCCAAGCGCGCCACGCCGCGTCGCCCTGCAGGATGCGTGCTCGATCCGCATAGGGAGATTCATATTCCTCGAGATCACGCATGGCCCAATCATCCAGCGCCATTTTTATGGCGTGCCATCCATGCCGGCTTTGCTTCTGGATGATCGCATTGATGTCATCGCGCCAGGCGGGATAGGCATTCACATAGCACTGAGCGTTGGCCCACCGCCACAGGTCGCCCGGTCGCCGAAAGGGACCATGTACCTCATAACCATCATGGGCCGATTCATCTTCATCCGTTCCATCCCAGAACACTACTCGGAGCGGATACTCCAGCTTGTCCATTCCCTCTTGCCTCCTTACACTACTCGAAAAAAGAGAGGGAGCAGAATCATGCTCCGCTCCCTCTCGATCTATCAGAAGAGCGCCATCTGACGGGTGCTGATCACCACCGGCATCGGAGGCTCTTGAAGAGCTGCCTTCATGCCCGCTACAATCTCGGCCTCATCGGCTGCCTCAGATAGCTCGGCTCCGATGAACTCGCTCGTTGCATGCCCGTTCCCTCCGGCCATCGAGACTTGCCGAAAGAGATGACCGAGATCGGCGACTTGCGAGCGCTCGATGACACTCCGGGCTAGGTCGGCGAGGAACCCGTGTCCTGATGCCGCCTGATCGACGAGTGCGCCTTGCACACTATCTCCGTAGATGAGCTGCGCCGCAGCGAGTTTCTGTCCCACGAGGCTCGCCGCTCGATGCTCCATTGTGTCACGGTACACGGCAAAGTGCACATCCACATCGTGTACCTGACCGATGCGCCAGGTGCGCCGGGAGGCCTGCATCAAGCAGTAGTAGGGTAGGAAAGGGGCGAGTTACCCTTGCAGGCACTTTTCCCCAGACCCCCCTCCGAACCGGACTTGACCCTTTGGCGTCATCCGGCTCTCCAGAACTCACATGCATTTGTCGGGTAAAGGTCTGCCTGCGTGGATTGCATCGTGGCATGATTTGCACACCACCAGCGTTTTCCTTTGCAGCGCGATCATCCTGACTACCCAGGCGGGTTTGTCTTTCCTGCCGCGCCAACGGTTCTTCAGGTCTGCCAT
>JAJYJL010000261.1 GCA_021789565.1 Acidobacteriota bacterium | reverse complement strand
CACCGCGCATTGGCAAATCCTCCTGAGGGTAGATCGGCCCAGGAGGGAGATATATCACATTGCGATATATTGTCAACACCATTTTTCGAGTTTTTCAGCAACCTGCTAAATAAATGACTCCTCCCGAAGCCACAGAGGGTCTGGCGGTTCTTTCATACTCTCAAATCATCAACGCGAGCTTGAAACACTTGAATCGCTTCTTCCCCATCCAGGACGCCTGCCTCAAGATCATACTTGCGCTTCTCACCCGGTTGTAAGACGATCAGTTCACCCGCTTGCCGTGCTTGGTCGCGGCCGAAAGTGTTCGTGCTGGGCTCAATGCCTACTACATATTGGCCCTCTCCCATCAACCCGAACCCTCGGCCTTGACGCTCTTTCTTCGTCGTAGCCAACACCATAGACGTCCATCCGGTCGAAAGCTTTTTGGAAAGGCGTATGCCCATACGTATCTTCTAACATTGACCTGCCCACCTCCCTCTAGCAAAAAATAGTGGTCCCGGAAATGGCCACAGGAATGGCTTCATCTGTACAAAGGCAAGCCACCCCTAAGGGCTCAGGCGGGGACGACATGGAAGGCGTCGAGGCATATGTCGTAGCCCTGCGATAGCATGTTCTTCAGGGGCAGGACCACGATCCGAATCGTGTGCTGGCCCGCTTCGGGCCAACTCATCTCAAAGATGGGAACCTGCCAGCCTGCTTGGGCATCGATCCGGAAGCGGTGGAATGAGGGCGCATAGGTGTCCACCCGCGCCTTCCACTCCCCATCGACAAAAACGTCCGCCATCCCGCCCGAAAGAGTCCTCTTGCCCACCCACGTGATGCCGGTCCCATGAAACGTATACTCCGCCGCGTCTTCGGCTCGGTCGGTCCAGCTCGCCGTCTTCCCTGACGCCGCGCTCCACACCCCGTCATGCTTCCAGCCCCCCCCCTCGTAGCGCACACCCCCGCCCGGCGCATCCTCCACCAGAATGAATGGCTGGGTCCTCACCTGCAGGCCATCCACCACTACCCAACTGTCCGAAGACCGCCAGTGATGCTCCCCCGCCGCCACAATCTTGATCGTGTGACGGCCCTTCGCGACAAACGTCCGCGTGTACAGAGCCACGTTCGGAATCTCATCCGCGTCATAGCTCTCCACCCGCTGGTCCATCTGGCCGTCAATATACACCTCCGCCTGCCCCATCGCCGCCCCCAGCCGCCCATACCACGTGATCCGGTTGCCCTCAAAGGCGTACTCTACCGCATCCTTCGCCTCCCGCGTCCGCGACTCCGTCCCCTCAGACACCGCCCAGACGTCCCGTTCGTGCTTCCACCCCGCTCCCGTGTACTTCAACGCCGGGCTGGCGTCGTCCACCACCTCGTCGGCTACCCGGCTCGCTCCCGCCGCCGCTACCTTGGCCGACAGGTTCCCGCTGCCATCCACCGTCGCCACCTCATAATCCGCCCCCGGATCGGCCCCCAGCGCATGGTCAAAATAGTACGTCCCCTTCCCCACCTTCCCCAGCGGCGCCCCATTGCGGTAGATTTGATAGTACGAAATCCAGTTGTTGTCCCTCCCCGGATTCCACGTCAGTTCCACCCCCGCATAGTCCATGTTCGTCCCGATCCGCTTCACCACCTGCTGCGGCGCCGTCGGCGCAACCTTGTCCGCTCCGCTCCCCGGGTGCATCGGTAAGTTCAGGTAAATTAATTCACCAGCAGCTACGCCTTGGAACTCGATACCTTTTACCATCAGGTCCGACCCCAACCGGTTCTGAGTTCTGCTCCTCTCTTGGAACGAGACGTTGTACGTCACATCAGGCAAAAGGCCCTTTGGATAGATTTTAATTGGTGTGCTGAGATTGTGGCCGGGCATGATAATGCCCTTCCGATTGTCACTGCTCATCCTTTGCAAGTACCAGTCGGGCGTATCACCGGATACCTTGGGGTGATAAACTTTGACCCATTTTCCCACCACTCGTTCTTTGGCCAGGTAGTGATAAATATCTATCAGCTCCCTGAGCCCCTCAATCTTTTCCGGATCAAATGTATCGCCGGTCATCGGGAAGCTGCTCCAGAGTAATCCCCGCCACGTCGCCTTGTCATATTCGTTAGGATTCCAGTTATCCGGCATGTTGTTGAGCTTGTCCGGCGGGAAAAGGTAGGACGTGTAATAAACCCGATAACGCCCGACGCAGCCGTCGCTATATTGCCAGGCGGTAGCCATGCGCAGGGCCTCGTATCCGAGGTCGTTGCCGCCGCCGTCGCACCCATGAAAGGCGCAGCCAGGATTTTCATCTAGAAAGTTCTTGAGCAGCTGGCGAAATTTCTGGTCCTGCGCCAGCATCGGCGTGTAGTCCCCATCCACGGAGTGAAGCGGACTGTCATCTTTCCGCCATTCGAAGTTCCCCCATTTCTTCACTTGTTCATTCAGAATGCTTAATTCGAACTCCCTCACCCCAGGCGTCGCCTGGTTCAGCACGTATTGCCCGGCAAAATTCCCCCCACGGTAAATCATCCAGTCGGGATGATCCAACACTACCTTCGACCCCTGCTGCGCGTCATACACTATCGTGTAAATCGTCTGCCTCATCCCGTAGTTCGACAGATACCTCCCCGTCTCCCGAAAATCTGGCCCATTCCAGTCCCCCGCCAGATCCCACCACCCGTAATCCCGCCAGTACATGTCCGCCCCCACCGACCGCATCAGGTCCGCCGTCCGAAACACCTTCCGAAACGTCGAGACCGGCTCTACGTCCATCCCCCGGTGATGCGGATCAAAGTCCGACGCCCCATTCCACCAATAACCCAGCATGCGTATCGCCGGAAAATATTCCTCCCGCGTGTAGTCCCACTTGTACCGGTACTGGTAGTCCAGTAACTGATTCCCCATCTCGTCCAAATCCTCAGCAAAAACCCCCGTGAACGCCCGCGGCGTCGTCACCTCCGCCCCCGCCGGCATCCGCTGCCGGTACCCCGAAACCCGCAGATTCACATTCACCGGACCCCCATGGTAATTCCCCACCGACGATGCCCACTTCCCCAGATAATCCCACCCTACAAAAACCCCAGCCTTCCGCTCCCGATCAAAGTAAACCTGGATCGGCGCGTAGATCGAGTTCCCCATCGCCCAACCCTTCGGGCACGGGTGACCCGGAAGACATTCCGCCGGGTCGCTCGCATCAAACTCCCGCGCGTAGCCCGCCGTCAGCGCCTGCGTCTTTAATATCCAACTCCCGTAAAAACACATCCCCCCCGTCATGTACGAAAACTCCACATCCCCCACTTCCTTCTGCAGAATATGCATCTGCAAAAACGACGGGTCCTCCAGCGTCCGCTCCCGCCCCGAGATGTTTTTAATCTTCACCCACTCCTGTATGATGCTTTCCTCCGGGTAAATCAGATACCCCTTCGAAACTTCGAAACTCCCATTCCGCACCCGCAACTCCAACAGCAGTTCCCCCTGCGCCAGCCGCTCCGTCCGCTTCCCCACCAGCTCCCAGGCCTGGTTCCGCCCCGTCACCTCCTCCCCGTCCGCTCGAAAACGAAACACATCCGACGGACCTTGCACATACTCGTGCCCGCTCATCCCATCCCGGAAACTCGCCAGCGAAAGATGCCCTTCCCGCAGTTCCACTTCCTTCACCACCCTCGCGGTCCCCAGCGTCCATCGCGTCCCCGCTTGCCGCACATACGCATCCCCAGACCGCACCAATAGCTGCCCAGACTCCCCCTTCGCCTTCCCCCCAAAACCAGGCTGGGCCGCCATCATCGCCCCAGGCACCGCCGCCATCACCTTCAGCATCTCCCGTCGCTCCAACCTCACCCCCTGCTCCTTACTCCCCTTCTCCGCCATCGCTCCTCCTGCCTCTGTTTTCATTCCTCACTCCCCTCCCCCTCGCCCGCGCTCGGCTCGTAACACGAAGCCTGTTCCTCCTCACGAGCGAACACGCGAGGACAGAAATCGCCATACAAACCCTGTCACTAGCGAGGGGTAGCGGGCGACTTTCGGGATGTGAACTCTTCGTACCAGCGCTTGTCCCACAGACTCGGAAAGGAGTCTTTCTTGTACGGATGCTTTGAAATTTCCTGGAGATCGATATCTAATCCGAGGCCCGGCTCATCCCCAAGGTGGAAATATCCATCTCGAATTGGACTCCACCCACCAACCAAAGCCCTAGACCACGGCACATCAAATTCTTGGAATGCTTCTTGAACGGCAAAAATTGGCGTACTGAGGTCAAAGTGTAGCGCCGCGGCCAACGCCACAGGGCCAATCGAGCAATGCGGCGCTACCAAAAGGTCTTCTGCAGATGCGATGGCAGCTATCTTTTTGCCGGCAAGAATCCCGCCACAATGCGCCAAATCCATTTGGATTATGTCAGCTGCTCTCTGGGAAACCAAATGATAAAAATCCGGGATTGAATATAAGCGTTCCCCGCCAGCGACGGGACTTTCTATCCGGGCTTTCGCCTCCTTCATTAAGTGAATGTTGTCGGATGGGACCGGTTCTTCAAACCACGCAGGGTTGTAAGGTCGGAGGACCCGGTCAACCATAACCGCAGTCTCCACGTTAAATCTTCCGTGGCCTTCAATCATGACCTCCACGTTTTCCCCAACAGCTTTACGCACGCCTTCAACCAAAGAGGCCGCGTTTTGCAATTCGGACCTGGATAATATTTTCCAAGCGACTCCAAATGGATCAAACTTCAATGCAGTGTAACCACGCCGGACCACTTCCTTTGCCTGAGTTGCATAGTCTTCCGGCGTCCGAGCGCCACCGTACCAGCCATTCGCGTAGGCCGGGATACGCTCGTGGCAGCGTCCACCTATAAGTTGGTAAATGGGCTTTCCGCAGTCCTTACCAATGATGTCCCACAGGGCGATTTCAATCCCACTAATCGCCGTCATGACGGTCGAACCACCCTGATATTGATCGCGAATCATCCGGGCAACTAGCTCTTCGACATCGAATGGATCGCACCCGATCACATAGCGCTCTTCAAGGAGCTCGTGAATCAATGTCTGGACCGTCTGCTCCTGCCACTCAAGGCTGGCCTCACCTATTCCTGTTAATCCTTGATCCGTGGTCAAGCGCAAGAATAGGTAGTTGCGCAATCCAGCATTAACGAGGAACGTCTCTAAGGTTTTGACTCTCATGGTCGTGACCCTTGCGAATATGCCGAATCAACGTCGGTCCAGTGATTCGCAAAATGTGAAACAAGTCGCACGATCTACCCTTTGGCGAGCGGTCATCTCCTAGAACGCCTAGACTACGCTCGGTTGCCCATACTCAAGACAACGACGGAAAGCACTAAGAAAATCAACCCAAGATAGTTGAGCCTCGCAGCACGGCGTTCGGCATTTCGCCACTCTCCCATTGCAATTCCAAACACTGAAGAAAACACGATGATGCTAGCTTGGAAAATAGGCCAGCCAATAGATGCCCCCAGATCGCCAAGCTTACCAGCGCCATACCCATACAGAAGCAAGCCGCCCGTCCATAAGATCCCCATCGCACAGCATAGACCCCACTGCGAGAGTGCTCCTTTTCCCAAAAACTTTGACCACGTCTTGTTTCGGGTTAGCAAGAAGACGGAGTAACCTCCATTACTGATGAACCCACCTGCCAAGGCAACCATCCAGATGGCGTTCGCCGCCTGCGACGCCGTCGCGCCCTGAAGGATCGCACGCTTTTTAATCTCAGAGCCAAAGACATAGCTGAAATTAAGCAAGGGCGCCAAGAACCCTGCCACGATACAGATGACAAAGCCGATCGAAGTCCGTGTCTGCGATTTCGGTTCCGCACTTGTGCTCTTCAATTTAGCTTTCTCACGCGATTTCCCTGCGGTCGCTAACATCGCAATTCCAAGGCAAGCGAGGATCACCCCACACACAATCGTTAGCCCAGAGGACTCCAGCAACTGACCTGGGTGCGACAAGAGGAGAGGAATGAGAGAGCCCAAACTGGCACTCATGCCCACCACCACCGCGAAGCTTATAGCCATTCCCACGATCGGCACCGCCACTCCGAATAGAACGTTGGCAATCCCCCATCCAAAACCGAATAAGGCGGTCACGATAAGCGTCAGGCCTGGAATCGACTGATACAGGTGAAGGGTATTGGGGACGGTTAGCCGAACGGCCGCCCAAGGGATCAAGAGCAAGCCTACAATGCTATAAGCCATCCATATATTTTCCCAAGCCCAACGACGCGCCAATTGCATGGGGACGGCAAAGCTTCCCTCCATAAATCCGCCGACAAGGACGACCAAGGCCGCTAACCATGGCGCATTATGCATAAATTTGCCCGCCTCGCATTCTGATCCGACTTATCGGTAACCCTCGGCAAAGCGCACTTGAAGGGCTTCGTGTAACGAATTCAAATTAATGGACATTCTCCAAACGCAATCTGTCGCTCGTTATCCCCTTCATCAGCATTTGCAAAGAAGCATCTTCCGGGTAAATCTTGAGACCTTTGCTGATCGCCTGTGCTGCCCCGTCACGGCTCCCCTTCGCCATGTAAGCGCTTGCCAGCAGAACATATGACAACGGGTTGTACGGATCGGAAGCGACCAGAATGGAAGCATCCCGAACAGCCTCGGAAGCATGTCCCTGACGCAGCAACAAGTCACCCAACAGCAAGCGGTCCCCAGGCTCCGTAGACCCGGCCTTAAGAACCCGTTCGAGATACTGAATTGCCTGCCGATCGCCGACCGATGTCCTTTCCGCTGCTGCCCTATCTGCCAGAGCCCGCAACACAATCACATTGTTGCCCTCTGATCCGGCAAGTTGATCGAGCAGCTTTAGAAAACGCTCTCGGTACTGGGCATGCGCTCCCCCTTCTATGACTTGGCTGTACGCCTGAAGAAGAACCAAGGGATCAACAGGAGCACGTTCGGCCCCACGAGGAGTATCCAAATAAACCAAGCCGGGCGACCCCTCAGTGGGTAACTGTGAGGGATAGGGTTCTCCCTTGTAAGCAATGATACGATGATCGGTGACGTTTGAATGGGCCGCGTGCTGGGCTTCCAATTTCGGCATAAGAGAGGCGATGCAGTTGTCTGCGGGCTTCTCCTCAAGTCGGCGCTTTAAGGGCAAAGCACAACTCTGATCTGTATGACATGTGAGGCATTTCTGCCGGGAGTAAGCGGGCGCCTGTGCTGGCGTCGGCCAAGTGTGAGGGTCGTGGCAGGTGAGGCAACTCATTCGGCCGCCGCTATAACGAAAACACTTGCTTAAGGTCATCTGAAAATAATGATCTAGCAAAGGCAAGGTTTCTGGCGATTCTCCCTGAGGAGGAACAGCAAAAATCGCAAACGTGTCGTTCAGCGGTGTTCCCGGCCGGAAGTCCGTGAAGTTTTTCCCGTTCTTTAAAACCCACGCATCCTCCCCTTGATGGCACGACATACAGATGTCGTTGGCCAGCCAAACTGGTAGGTCGGTTGGGTTAACAATAGTCCGATCAATACCGCCGGAAACCGGCTCACCGCGGAGCCGAGCCTCCACGTGTAACGAGCCTGGACCATGGCACCTTTCACAGCCGATGGCCAATTCCTGAAATGGGGGATCGTGATAGAGCCCGGTCGTGTTATTTCGGACCGGCCGCGGCAGGCCACTATGGCAAATAACGCAAGTCGCCGTAACCGCCCGACTGAAGCCGAGATCGTTCTGGCGATACCCAGGGGCAAGATCCCACGATCGGGATTGTGTATAGTAGGCCATCGGCGCTTGAAATAAGTAATCGCCCCGGCGAATGATGTACGCGACGGCGTTCACGCCGCTGCCGATGGCGAAAGGTACCTTCTCGTCATGTTTGAACGTCACTTTGCCATTCGGCGAAAGCCCGTAAATTTTCATGTAAAGGGCTGATTCGCGCTGAAACACTTGAATATATTGATTGGTTTTGGGGTCAAACACAGTTGCCGGGACCGGCACGTTCATCATTTGCAAAGATTGCACCACCCCCGACATGGAGCTTCCCATGGGCGTCTGAACGAACTCTTTGTAGATTGTCGCGTGACATTTGCCACAAGTTTCCGACCCCGTATAGGCCACCCACGACCGGGCATTTGCGTACGTGATTTCATCAGACTGAGGCGGTTTTAGTTCTGGCGGGTTCAGTTTGTAGAACCCCAGTCTGCGTCCTTTTGCGACAAATACTGAGAGGAAGAACAGGGAAACCAAAGAACATCGTCCACTCGCCCCAAAGCACTTGCGGAGCCATCGCGCGGCCTGATCAAGAGGGTGACGAACCTCAAGCCATGTTAGTCTCCAGGCACGATGAAGCGAAGGTCTTTCCATCACACGCCCGCTCTTGGCAAACACCCCGGCTCTTCTCTGAAGCGGGGGTCTATTTGCGCGGCATCCTCTTAGCCTTTTCTCTTCAGACCAAGATCTGCTAACGCATCGGTATTAACTCTTACTCGACAGCATACGCCATCGCGTGATCCCCCGGAGGTTGTGCCCTAACAGGTTGCTGAAAAATGGTCGTTTTTAAAAAATGCCGCTCATCGGAAACACGACTTGGCGCTGGCGAATGGCGTCGCGCAGTTCCTCTCGCCGCTCTTTCGAGTGGCTTTCGTTGTT
>JAJYJL010000260.1:5254-8570 GCA_021789565.1 Acidobacteriota bacterium | reverse complement strand
GCCTTCTCCTCTGAGCCGCTGGAACTGGCAGCAACAGGACTGATCGGCGCCTTCTTCATCATGCTCTATTTTGCCGGCTGCACGGCCATGGCTTCAGCCACGCCGGGCCTGATGTGGACCGGTCTCGAAGTGATCACCTTCGAAGGCAATCCGCCCAGGTTTTCGGACTGCCTCTGGCGGGGTTTCGGCTATCTGGTTTCAATGTCGGCCCTGATGCTGGGATTTATCTGGGCGGCGGTTGACGCCGAAGGGCTCACCTGGCATGACCGCATGTCCCGCACGTTCATCGTCCCGGCAGAGCAACGGTAACTCACCGCTATTTTCCCACCTGCTTTTCAACGGCAATTCCAGGGCTGAGGCCCTGCGCAACCTCAATCAGCAAATCACTGCCCCAGCAGCAGGCGGGCATAGACCTCGGGATCGACGTTCCCGCCACTCACCACGCAGCAGACGGTCTGCCCTGCAAACGTTTCCGGGGCCGCCAGCATGGCCCCGATGGCCAGCGCGCCGGTCGGTTCCGCCTTCAGATTCGCCAGCCTGAAAAGAACTCGCAAGCCCTCGGCGATTTTCCCCTCGGGGACTTCCACGATCTTCTCCAGCCCGGATTTGAGAATTTCCCAGTTGCGGTCGCCGAGGCAAAGCGTGCGCGCTCCGTCCGCGATGGTTTGCGGCTCCCCTTCGTTAGAAACAATCTGGCCCTCGCGCAGCGACCGTGCCGCATCATTTGCCAGCAGAGGCTCCGCCCCGATAACCGGAGCAGTGTTTTTTGCATCCCGAAGGCCCACAACAATTCCCGAGGCCAGGCCGCCGCCGCCCACCGGCACGACGACCCTGTCAAAGTCATATTCCAGCTCAGCCAGTTCCCTGCCCAGGCTGCTGTTCCCCTCAATCACGAATGGGTCGTCATAGGGGCTGGCAACATAGGCTTCGTGATGCTCCTTTGCCAGTTCCCACACACGGTCCCACCGTGATTTGAGCGTCACGTCAATCAGTTCAACCTTGCCACCATAGCTCCGCACGGCATCCACCTTCACCTGAGACGAAGTGGAGGGCATCACCACCATGCAGGACTTCCCAAGCAACTGGCAGGCGTAAGCCAACGCCTGCCCAAAGTTTCCGGAGGATGCGGTGATAAAAAGGTCCGCCTCCGCCCGCATCACCACGTTGTACGCCGCGCGAAACTTAAAACTGCCCGTGTGCTGGAAGGCTTCGCTGGCCAGAATGACCCTGGCGCCCAGGGCGCTCGAAAGCCTCATGGATTCGATGATCGTCGTCCCGCGAATCTCCGCCTCCAGCCCCTCCCACCGTTTGTTTTTCGTCTTCAAAATTCACCCTCCCTGCAAGTCCCTGCTTTCGAGAGCCAGAGGGACTCATCCATTCCACCCGCTTCTCTCAGGATAACAATTTTCTGCGGACGAGGGAGACGGACCTGTGCACGCCGCCCCCGGCCGACGAGCAGTTCGGGCCGCCGGACGCCGTGCATCCCACGGAAGGGCCGGCCAACGTTTCCGGCTCTCGCTTCATGTGGAGGTTCAAGCCGGCTTCGGTCACGAAGCTCGAAATCGAGCTTGGATGACGCCGGCTTCGTAGGGGAGCCCTTCGGGCTCCCGTTGCGTTTCGCCGGCAGAAAGTCGGGAGGGCAGAGCCCTCCCCTACGACTCAGCCACTCTGCGTGCGTCATCCTGATCCCGCAAAGCGAGCGAAGGGTCTGCTTCGTTTTCCCGCAAGCAAGGCTTAAACTGAATTCAGGGGAATGTGCATGGCCAAGGGCCGGTTTCTCAATCAAAAGCTCGGCAAGCGCACGGACCGGAAGTCGCAGTTGCTCAAGGCACGGCTGAGAACCCAGCGGCCAGCGCCTCAGAAGCAACGAGCCAAGCCCGCTGATCCCAAAGGTCCTTCGCGCTGACCACTTGAAGAAACTCCCAACTCGTTGACACAACTGCGGGATCAACGCTAAAATAGCTTGTTTTCTGTCAACAACCTTGAGGTGACTGTATATGTATGCGATTATTCGGACCGGTGGCAAGCAGTACAAGGTTTCACCGGGAGACGTGGTGCGGGTGGAGAGGCTTCCGGGAGAGCCGGGCGCCGGCGTGGAATTCAACCACGTCTTTGCCGTGCGCAAAAAGGAATTGGTGGTGGGAACGCCGCTGGTGGAAAACGCCAAGGTGACGGCAACCATTCTGGCCAATGACCGCGCAAGCAAGGTCCGCGTGCTGAAGTACAAGCGGAAGAAGCAGTATCGCCGGACGATCGGCCACCGGCAGAATTACAGCGAAGTCCGGATCAACGAAATCGTCGCCCCTTAATCACAACAGCGGGGCAAGACCACAGAAGAGGCTTTTGAAATGGCACACAAGAAAGGTTTAGGCAGTTCAAGAAACGGCCGGGATTCCAACGCGCAGAGGCTCGGCGTCAAGCGCTTTGACGGGCAGATGGTCAGCGGCGGATCCATCCTGGTCCGCCAGCGCGGCACCCGGCTGAAGCCCGGAGACAACGTGGGAGTCGGCAAGGACGACACGCTTTTTGCCAAGGTTTCCGGCGTGGTCAAATTTGAAGACAAGGGCCGCGCGGGCCGTTTCGTCAGCATCCTGATCCCGTCAGCAAACTGAATCCTTCGCGCGGTGGGCAAACTCCGCACGGCGGGGCTTTCTCACTGCGTTTCTTTTATCAGGCATCACCCAGCGACCGTAAAATTCATGCTCGCTTGAGGGCGGGGCGCGGGGTATTCTTGTCTCTGGCGCTGCGGAAGAGTTTCTGATGTTTGTCGACGAAGCCAAGATCCATGTTACGGCGGGCGGTGGCGGAAACGGCTGCATGGCTTTCCGCAGGGAGAAGTACGTCCCGCGAGGCGGCCCCAGCGGCGGCGACGGCGGCAACGGTGGCAGCGTCTACCTGGAATCCTCCGCGCATCTCAACACTCTGCTGAAATTCCGCTTTAACAAAGAGTTTCGCGCGCGCCGCGCCGGCCACGGCGAAGGCTCCAACCGTCACGGCAAGGACAGCGAAGACCTGGTGATCCAGGTCCCCGTGGGGACCGTGGTTTATGACGCCGCCAGCGGCGACAAGCTGATTGATTTTGACACCGAGGGCGTGCGCTTCCTGGTGGCCAAAGGCGGACGCGGCGGGCGAGGCAACGCGCGCTTTGCCACCTCCACCAATCAGGCTCCGCGCCGGGCCGACCCCGGCACTCCCGGCGAGGAGCGCGACCTGCGCCTGGAACTGAAGCTTCTGGCGGACGTTGGCCTGGTGGGTTTCCCGAATGTCGGCAAATCCACGCTGATTTCGCGGCTCAGCGCCGCCCGGCCGCGCGTTG
>JAJYJL010000260.1:0-5244 GCA_021789565.1 Acidobacteriota bacterium | reverse complement strand
TTGCCGACTATCCTTTCACGACGCTCGAACCCTCGCTGGGCGTGGTGGCCGTGGATGAGGAACAATCCTTCGTGATGGCGGACATCCCCGGCCTGATTGCCGGGGCGCATGCAGGCAAGGGGCTGGGCGACCGCTTCCTCAAGCACGTGGAGCGCACCCGGCTGCTGCTCCATCTCGTCGACGTGGCGGAGTTTACGGGCCGAGATCCGATCGAGGACTATGCCGTCATTCTCAAGGAACTGGAAAGCTTCAGTCCGGCGGTTGCCAAAAAGCCGATGCTGATGGTAGCTTCTCGTGTGGATGCCGCCGGCGACAGCAATCGCCTGTTCGCGCTGCGAGAGTTCTGTCGGCAACAGAAACGCCCGCTCTACGAGATTTCATCCGTCACCGGCGAAGGTCTTGAGGAGCTGAAACGCGCCGCCTGGGCCAGTCTGCAGGAAATCCCGCGGCTCAGCCTTCCCGAGGATTTTGCTTCGGAGACCCAAAACCTGTGATGGTGGTTTTGAAATTCTGACCTGACGAAAGGCAGGATTAACGACCGCGTGAAAATTGCTATTTTTGGTGGGGCTTTCGACCCGATCCACTCCGGCCACGTGCAGGCGGCCAAGGCTGCGGTCCGGCGGCTGCGCCTGAACAAGGTGTTATTTGTCCCGACGGGGTGCCCGCCGCATAAGACCGGGAACGGCCTCATCGATTACCATCACCGTTTTGCCATGGTGGCGCTGGCCTGCGCTGAGGATTCCCGGTTTGTTCCTTCTACGCTGGAATCGCCGGAGCTGCACCCTGGTCCGAACTATTCCATCGACACGGTGCGGCGCGCGAAGCGCCTGCTGAAGCCGGGCGATCATCTCTACTTCCTGATCGGCCTCGACGCGCTGATTGACCTGCCCCACTGGAAGCAGTTCCGGCAACTGCTGGATCTCACAGACTTTATCGTGGTTTCGCGGCCGGGATTCGACAGCCGCGAAGTTGAAAGGTCGCTGCCGCGCGAACTGCTCGACCACCGGCCCCGCAGGAATTCCCGGCAGATCCGCCTGCGGCGCACCACCCTGCACATCCTGCCGCACGTGGAGGTTCCGGTGGCTTCCACTGATTTACGGAAGGCCATCCGGCAGAAGCAGAGCATCAAGGGCATGGTGCCTCCGATGGTGGAAGAATATATACTGAAGGAAGGGCTGTACCAGGCAGCACACCAGCTCCATGGAGGAAAATGAGGGCGAACTTGCGTGAGGCCGTCCGCGCCGCTCAGGACCGGAAGGCCGTGAACCTGACCGTGCTGGACGTTGGTAAAGTCTGTTCTTTTGCAGACTATTTTGTGATTTGCAGCGGCACTTCCTCCCGGCATACCCGGGCGATTTCCGACGCCATCCAGGAAGAACTGAAGAAGAAGTTGGACCTGCTTCCTGCGCATCTGGAAGGTTACGCTCAGTCGGAATGGATTCTGTTGGACTACTTCGATTTCGTAGTCCACATTTTCTCCGAAAAGGCGCGCGAATTTTACGACCTCGAGAGGCTCTGGAAGATGGCGCCACGGTTACCGGTGCCCAAGGGCTGACCGGAACGAAGAATCGATGTCGTTGAACTCAGCGATGAATCTTTTGACTGTCATAGGGGTTTCAGAGCACCATAGTGGGCAAACGCCATGCGCATTCGGGTTTTCTGGGAAGGCAAGACGAAGGACCCGCACCTGCGGGCGCTGATTGCCGATTACACCCATCGCATTGCCAAATTTACCGACATTGTGATTGAAGAGCTGCCCGAAACCAGAAAGAGCAGGAGCGCGAAAAAGGCTTCAGCCGTGGAAACACGGATGCTGGAAAAAATGGCCGGCAGCACGCGGGTTTTTCTGGACCCCCAGGGCGCCGAGTGGACTTCCGAGGAATTTGCCATGTGGCTGGGCGATCAGGGAGTGCATGGAACAAAGGAGATTGCCTTCGTGGTGGGCGCGGCGGACGGGTTCTCGCCAACTTTCCGCCAGCATGCGAACGTCCTGCTCTCGCTTTCGCGCATGACCATGACCCATGACTGGACCCGGGCCATGCTGCTGGAACAGATCTACCGGGGATTCACCATCCTGCGGGGTTTCCCCTACGCCCACTGAGCAGCGATGGATGTAGCGGCGAGTTGATCTCGCCATTTGATTTTGGCCGGGGTGAGCCCACCTCGCCGCGTGGCGGCGTAAAGCCGCCTCTACTTTTAGAGAAAGGGATGCCTTTGCCTGAATCCAGAAAGGGATTGATCATCGTTTTTACCGGCCCGGGCAAGGGCAAAACCAGCGCGGCGCTGGGCACGGCTTTTCGTGCCATCGGCCAGGGACTGAAGGTATTGATGGTACAATTCATCAAAGGCTCCTGGCATTACGGGGAGCTGGATACCTGCGCAATGCTGGGAGAAGACAGGATCAAAATTCTGCCGATGGGACGAGGATTCGTCAAGGTCGGCGTGGAAAAACCAGACCCGGAAGACGTCCGCATGGTGGAAGAAGCGTGGCAATATGCAAGCCAGGCCATCGCCGGCGGAGAGTACGACATGGTCATCCTGGACGAGGTGAATTACGCCATCAGTTACGGTATGCTCGATCCGGCAGGAGTTGTGGAGGCGCTGAAGAGCAAGCCGGAGATGGTTCACGTGATTCTGACCGGGCGGAACGCCCACGCTTCCGTTGTCGAGGTCGCCGACCTGGTAACGGAGATGCGAGAGGTGAAACACCCTTATCAGAAAGGCATCCTCGCCCAGCGGGGCATCGAATATTGAAGGCTGCGCCCCGCCTGATGAATACCGGCGAATGGTGCGCGGGGAAATTGGGTTTCTCATGACCTGGTTCCGAAAAGAAAAGAAGCCGCTTGAATCGCCTCTGCCGGCGGAAAAACGCGCCCAGACGGAAGGCTTGTGGACCAAGTGCGAGTCCTGCAAGCGCATCCTCTGGAAGAAGGACCTGGAACAGAACCTCCACTGTTGTCCCAAGTGCAACTTCCATTTCAAGATGACCTCTGACGCCCGCCTGGCCATGCTGTTTGATGACGGCAGGTACGTCGAGCACGATACCGGCATGAGTTCTCCCGACCCCCTGGAATTTGTGGACAGGAAAAGCTATCGCGACCGCCTGAAGGCCGCTGAAATTGTGACCGGCGTAAAGGACGCTGTCCGCGTGGGCGAGGGCAACCTGGACGGGAAGCCGCTGATCGCCTGCGCCATGGAATTCCGTTTTATAGGCGGCAGCATGGGAGCCGTCGTGGGAGAAAAAATCACCCGCGCCGTCGACCGCTGCATTGAGAAGAATCTTCCGCTGGTGATTGTTTCCTGCTCCGGCGGCGCGCGCATGATGGAAGGCACCATCAGCCTGATGCAGCTTGCAAAAATCAGCGCCGCTCTGGCCCGCTATGATGAGGTCAGGAAGCCTTACATCTCGGTGCTGACCAATCCCACTACCGGCGGCACCACGGCCAGTTTCGCCATGCTCGGCGACCTCAACATCGCCGAACCCGGGGCGCTGATCGGCTTTGCCGGCCCCCGCGTGATTGAGCAGACCATCCGCCAGAAGCTGCCCGAGGGATTCCAGACGGCGGAATTTCTGCTGGAGCACGGAATGCTCGACGCCATCGTTCCGCGCACCGAACTGAAGGCTTATCTTTCAAAAACCCTGGATTTTATGGGAGCATGGAACACCTCCGAGCCCCGCAAATGAACGGACCCATCCCATCCCAAGCCGTTATTCCATTTGACGAATGCCTCAGCATCCTGTGGGAGCGCGGGCACGAGCTGCACGGCAGGAAATTTGATCTCGATGCCATCCGGGCCATCCTCGCCACCCTGGGCCATCCCGAACGCCGTTACCCGACGGCCATCGTGGCGGGGACCAACGGCAAAGGATCGACTTGCGCCATGCTCGCGGCCATCCTGGAACGCGCGGGCTACCGCACCGGGCTTTACACGTCGCCGCATCTCATCCGCGTCAATGAGCGGATCCGCGTCAACGGCCGGGAACTTTCAGACGACGAGTTTGCAGCCGCGTTTACAGCGGTCCACCACGCAGTGGACAAGCTGATTGAGGCGCACGTTCTGCCGCACCGCCCCAGCTTTTTCGAATACCTCACCGCCGTCGCCTTCCGTCACTTTGCGCGGGCGGCTGTGGATTTTGCTGTGCTCGAAGTAGGCATGGGCGGGCGCCTTGACGCCACCAACGTCATCGACCCGGCGGTCTCCGTCATCACCAATGTGGATCTCGACCACCAGGAATTTCTGGGCAGCACATTAACCGCCATCGCCGCGGAAAAGGCGGGGGTCATCAAGCCGGGCCGGCCGGTGGTCTCAGGTTGCGAGCATCCGGAAGCGCGCGAGGTGGTCCGGCAGAAATGCCGCGAAGCCGGAGTTGATTTGATCGAAACCGCAGGCTTGGGGGCCGCTCGGAATCTTTTCCAACTGGAAGGCCGCTACGGCTTCGACCTGCCCATGGACGGCGGAGACCTCACGGCAATCACCCTGCAAATGGCAGGTAAATTCCAGGTGAAGAACGCTGTCATGGCGGCAACTGCGGCGGGGCAACTGGTCCGTGCAGGCTTTCACATTTCGCCGCAGGCCATCCGCGAGGGTTTGCAGGCAGCGAGCTGGCCCGGCCGGCTGGAAATCATCAGGCAGCGTCCGCTGATCCTGCTGGATGGCGCGCACAATCCGGCAGCAGCCCGCGAAGTGGCGGAATTCGTTCAAAGCCATTGTGCAGGGCGAAAGCTTCGCCTGGTTTACGCCAGCATGCGCGACAAAGCCATCGGGGAAATCAGCAGTATTCTTTTCCCGCTGGCGGAAGCGGTTTATCTCACCCGGCCCGCTCTTGACCGCGCAGCAACGCCTGAAGCAATTCTCGAGTCTGCCGTGTCCGCTCCCCGGCAGACCGCCATTGAGCCTGATCCGGTGCGCGCCCTCGAGCGGGCCGTTGAGGCTTCCCTGCCCGATGACGTCGTCCTTGTGGCCGGCTCGCTGTTCCTGGTGGGCGCCGTCAAGCAGGCAATCTCTGAAGGGCGGCTCGCGCCGGAAAAACTGGCGCCGCCGGGAGTGCTTTCGAAGCTTCACTGATCCCGTCATGGATTCCACTTCGCCGAGGCCCGTTCTATCAACATCCAGCGGGGGCCGTCTGCGGAATTTTCTCAGCTATGCCCGGTCCCTGCTCTTTACTGACCTTCTGATCTATCTCTACACGGCGATTTGCGGAACTTTTTCCCTCTGCGGATCCTTCTTTGACGCCCACGGACG
>JAJYJL010000259.1 GCA_021789565.1 Acidobacteriota bacterium | reverse complement strand
CGACACGCACAGTGGACAACCACATCATGAAGCTTCGCCAAAAACTCGAGAAGGAGCCCATGCAACCTCTCCACTTTCGGACCGTACACGGCGCCGGGTATAAATTTGTGCCGTGATTAGCCGGCTTCGGCCCATGGCCACGCGGATGCGAGATATGATTAAGGCTCGACTTCGAACCAAGTTCCTTCTCTCTTTCTTGCTCACGATTACAACTCTTACCTGCGCCACGCTCCTGATCGTGCGCGATCGTCTCAATAGCCAGGCGCAAGGTGAGATTTACGAAGAACTGAAAGGTTCTATTCTCACCTTCAAGAATTTCCAGCACGAGCGGGAAGGAACACTTGCCCGCTCCGCCAGCCTACTCGCCGATCTTCCCAGTCTAAAAGCTTTGATGACAACCCACGATGTGGCGACCATTCAGGATGCCTCGGAGGCGTTTTGGAGACTTGCCGGGAGCGATCTTTTCGTCATGGCAGACAGTTCGGGCAGAATCATGGCGCTCCACACCACAAATGCCGGCCTTGACCGCCAGAATGCGGGCGTGTCGCTTTCCCGCGCCCTTAAGCAGGGTGAGAATCGCGATTGGTGGTTTGGCGGGAATCATCTCTATGAGGTTTTTCTGCAGCCGATTTACTTCGGTTCGCCTCGAAACGGCGTTCCCCTGGGTGTGTTGGCCGTCGGCTATGAAATTGACAAACGCATCGCCCAGGAGGTTGGCCAGATAGCTTCCAGTCAAGTCGCTTTCAGATACGGGAATACGGTCGTTGTAAGCACGCTGTCTCCCGATCAGGCGAGAGAATTGGCAAGCTGGAAAGACCCGCTCTCGGCTTCATCTGCTCTTGGTCCTCAAAAAGTCCGGCTTGCTGACGAGCAATTTCTCGGTACGTCTGTGAGGTTGGATAAGAGTGCGGGTCAGCCCGTCACTCTGAGCGTTCTGAAATCGTACGAGCAGGCAACACTCTTTTTGCAAAGCTTGAATCGGCTTCTGCTGGGTGTGGGGCTAGTGGCTGTGCTAGTGGGCGCTGGACTTGTTTTTCTGATCTGCCACACATTTACGCGGCCGCTCACCAGCCTTCTTTTCGGCGTACGTGCTTTGGAAAAGGGCGATTTCGATTTTCCTCTTCTACCCCATGGAGGAGACGAGCTGGCTGAGCTTACGAGTTCTTTCGACCACATGCGTAACGGTCTCCAGAAGAGCCAACAAGAACTGCTTCAGGCTGAGCGCATGGCGACAATCGGCCGCATGGCCAGCTCCATTTCGCACGATTTGCGTCATCCCTTGACGGCAATTCTTGCCTATGCAGAGTTTCTCGCGGAGCGGAGTCTGACCGAGGTTCAGCGCAACGACCTGTATCGGGAGATCCGGGACGCGGTCGGTCGAATGACCGAATTGATCGCGTCACTTCTGGAAATCTCGAAAACTAAGCAGATTCTGCATCCCGTCCACGAGGATGTGGCGGACGTTGTCGAAAGGGTCATCCATGCCATGAAGTTCAGGCCGGAATTCAAGGACATTCAGTTCACTCACTCGCGCGAAGGCTCTACCGAAGCCTGGTTTGACCCGAAAAAAATCGAGCGTGCGATTCACAATCTGATACTGAATGCCTGCGAAGCCGTTCCGGTCCCTTCTGGGAAAATCGATGTTCACACGATTCGCGCGGGCGATGGGATTGAAATCACAATAGCCGACAACGGCCCTGGGATTCCGGAAGCCATCCACGACACTGTTTTCCAGCCGTTTGTGAGTCATGGGAAGGAAAACGGCACAGGACTCGGTTTGGCAGTCGCCCAAAGGGTTGTTCAAGATCACGCAGGGCAACTGACTATTTTGTCCTCAGGAGAAGGTGGAACGGTGTTCTGTCTAAGAATTCCATTGGTCCTTCCCAAAGATGAAGTCGCTCTTCGTATGCGAAGCGTTGGCCGCAGCGCCTCCCGATCTTAATCGTCTTACCCCACCAAAAACTTTACAAATTCCCTACAACCGTCTGACACCCGGCGTTTAACGAAATGTTACGGTCATGCCTTGTGAGGGCTAAAACATCCAGTTTGATGGTCAGGTGATGCCTTTGTCTTTCCAATACCAGACTTCAGAAGGTGCACCACGACTCAGATCCGCAGAGCGCGACTTCCTTCGCAGGGATGCGCACACACCTTTGCGCGAGGAATTTCAAGCCGCCGGGATTCGGTACGCAATTTCAACGAACTTCGAGCCGCTACTCCAGATTGCGCGGGGCTGCCTGGAATCGCCTCGGGTCTCGGAAATTGAGCCCTTCCGCATCCATTTGAGATTTTGGGTTGACACTGCCACCCATTCTCGCGCCCCGTGGCCTAAACCGTACCTCCGCGGCCTCGACCACCTCATCTTCATGGGGCTGGATCTTCGCAGTTCTTTACTCCTTGATCTTAGGACCTGCCAGGGACTTGGACGTCTGACCTCAGACATCGCATCGAATCCCCAGCTCTGGAAGACAATAATTTTCCCTGTTGTATTGACGACCTTCAGTGCGGCTACAGGCAGACCAGTGGTCCATTGTGGGTGCGTCGCTTGGAAAGGTAAGGGAGTGCTTCTGGCCGGCGACTCGGGCTCTGGCAAGTCGACCCTATCCCTGGCGCTGGCACAAAGACGTTTCGGATTCGTTTCAGATGATCGAACGATCCTTTCCATTGGGGATGCGCGCTTACGGGCATCGGGCCTTGGTCCATGTCTAAAACTTCGGCCGGAAGCCTTAGCTTATTTTCCAGGTCTTGCGCCCCGTATTCCGATTGATCAGCAAAATGCGGAGCCAGCGATCTATCTGGATCCAGGCGAGACATTTGGCGTGCAACAGATTTACGAGTGTCAACCTGAAGCAGTAATCTGGCTTGAACGACAGGATAGCCCCACATTCGATATCGAACCAATCTCCTCAGATGAAGTCGCAAGCCGTCTGGTAGCCGAGTTGCCCAAGGAAGCAAATGAAGCCGCCTCGGCCCAAAGACATGTAATTGATTCATTGGCTGGGCGCAAGTGTTTCCTGTTGCGGCACGGCGGCAATCCGCACTCGACTGCCTTGGCCCTGGAAGAATTTCTTGTCGGCCAGTGTGAGAACTGGCTGCCACGACCGCCGAGGGTGAAATCGCCTCTTGTCAAGAATACGCCGCGTCGAAATGATCCCTTGCGTCGATTCACACCCACTCCGTTATGCGCTGATTTCCGCCTAATGCGACGCCATATTCGAGTTGAAACGAACAGCAGTTTGGCGATGGAATACACGTGCCGGGCACTCGACTGCTTTGGTCCAGCCGCCACGACCTTGCCCGACTTTGTCTGGCGTATCATCACTGATCCCAACAGCCACCTTGCCCCTCCTTGGCCCGAGATGAACGCCTTTTCAGACCGTCAGCGACGGTACATGAATCTCGGACAAAGAAGCTTCATCGCGGTCGACTTGAGCTGCCGGGAAGCTGTGGTTTTCATTTCTGAAGGGCTAGTAAGGGACGAAGCCGGATTTGCAAGCATCGTTTTAGCTTCTCTGCTTTACCTATGTGCGGGAACTCTCGGGCTCACTGCGATCTCCGCGGCTTGTATCGCAAGCGAAGGAAAGGGACTCTTGCTCCTCGGCATTCCACGCAGCGGCAAAACGACTTCCTGTTATCTGGCGCGCAATCAAGGTTATGAATTCCACGCAGATCAGGCTGTTTTTCTTGAAAGTGAGCACGGCATCCTCACCGCGTGGGGGGACTTTTGGCCGGCCGCTTTCCATGCAGAAGCTTCCACTTTCAAGCCAGTCCTTGCTGAACGTGGGCGCCAATTTGTTCATCGCTCTGCCTCGTATGTCTGCATGGACAAGAATTCATCCCCGAATGCTGTCGCTTACAGCGTGGTCCCAACTGCTTGCATCTTCCTCGAACGCGCGGCCGCGGACCCACCTAAATTGATTCCGCTGTCAGCGCGCGATTTCGCACGCCTGCTTGACCAATCCGTGCCGTTCAAAGATGACTCCGGACACCAAGAATCCTCCCTGGAGGTTCGCCGTGCCCTTGGAAAGCTACCGGCATTCAGGCTCCTATACGACAACAACCCTTCGACCTTGACCCCATTCTTTCATAGCCTGCTGAATACTCATCGAGTCGTGGAGTGTTTGGGATGAATCGTACGCTCCCAGAAGTCATCGTTAGCGTCCTGGGTTTCGCTGAAAACTCTGCCGCTCTGGCAGACCCGTTCAAGGAGTTTACCTTAAGAGAATGGAAGGGGGCTCTCTTATGGCTCGATCGGAGCGGCCTATCCCTGTATTTTTGGAACAAATTGCGACAACTGGGACTGCAGGATTCCATGCCGCCCGCAGTCGGCGCAGCCTTGGAGGCGCGTTTTAGCCAGAACCGCAGTCGCATACGCCTGATCCTAAGCGAATGGCGGTATCTCCAAGCTCTCTTCGATTCTTCGGGAGTGCGCAGTGTCGTCCTCAAGGGGCTGGCTAAAATTCCGGACTATTGCCCGGACCCTGCTCTCCGGGTGCAATTCGACCACGACTGGCTTATTGACCGCGGTTCACTAGAACGCGTGACCGAAGTGCTTCGCCTCGCCGACTACCAGCGAAAGAACAAACCACAGCTCGACAGGGCCGTGTATTCAAAAAAGGACCCTCCTCTAAGTCACGCATGGAATCCCTCCGATTCCTACGACGCCAAACTCCCGCGCTCAGTCGAATTCCACTTGGATCTTTGGGATTCCCACAATGAAAGAATACCCATCGCCCTCCCGGGAGATTTGTTTTCGCGGCGTGTGCCCAAAAAGTGGGGGAAGGACCAGTTCTTTTCCTTGAACAACGAGGATGCCCTTATCTTCGAGGCGCTTCATACATTTCGCCACATCATTCATAATTGGTGCCGTCTTTCTCTGCTTTACGAGCTTGCTCACTTTCTCGATCGACATTCCTCGAACCGCTCATTTTGGCAGTCTTTCTGTACGCGAATCGAAGGCAACCTGGAATTGCGCCGGCTCTCCGGCGCTGTCTTCACGCTCGCCAGTATGATGTTCAAAGTCCCGAACGCCTTTGGAGAGGTTCCTGCTGAGTTCTTCGCTCAAACACCAGAACTCCAGCTTTGGGTAGAGCGATACGGCAGGAGTTCGGCGCTAAGCAACTTCTCGGAAGATAAATTCAGCATGTTTCTGGCCAGAGAATTTGTCGAAGAAGCAGACGGTTGGCGTCACCTGAGAAGGCGCAGGTTGTTTCCCCTGCAAGCCCCGAATCGTCTGCCGGCAACGACCAAGCAAGACACCTTTGCTGGTCTGACTGAAAAATACTGGTCCGGGATTCGTTTCCTTCGGCGGTTGGGTTTCCACGTGCGTGGAACGCTGCTTTATGCGTGGGAGTATCCGCGTTGGCGATTCTTAATTCGAGGTGAAAAGAGAAAACGATTGTCCAAATTTGTACATGACGCATCGCAGGCTCAGCAAACTAATTTGTTGTTGCGCCGGCGCGCGTATGAGTCGCCTGCCGATTTAGGCAGACCGCTTAAGTGAGACCGACTTATGTTTCCGGCGCGAAGGTTGTTGATTAACGGCTATCTGGCATGCTTTGACTTGGCCATCACAGCCACCTCCTATCTCGTCACATTGGTTCTGGGCGTCGCGCGCGGCGAATTGGTCGGAGCACCACTGCGGATCTCGCCCGATCAGATCCTCGCTTTAGGCTGGCTTCTCCCGATCCAGCTTGCGCTGCTGACCCACTTCGGCATGTACCGATCGCGGCGAATGGGATCCCTTCTTTCGGATCTGTGGGTCATCGGTAAGGTTTCCTTAGCGGGCCTTGTCATTCTTGAAGCTCTGACGCGTGCTGCTCCCCGGCTAGAGCCCTGGCCAGGCTTTATAGTTGTTTTCGCATGCACGACTTTCGCCTGTCTGAGTGTTGCCCGGTTCGCGATCAGGCTCTTCCTCCACGGAATTCGCCGACGCGGCCATAACCTTAAGGTGTTGCTACTGGTAACCTCGGACGCGCTTTGCCCCAGGCTGGCGGCGAAAATCGGCCGGCGCTCGCACTATGGATTTAAGCTCCTTCCTCCTCTGATCTATTCTCCTGGACGCGAACATGAGATAGAGCGCGTTTGGCAAGAGTTTCAGGCGCAAATTGAGTTGGCTCACATTGACGACGTCATTCTGGCATTGCCCGCCGAGGCCAATGGCCTCACGGCGCGCCTGGCAAATGAATGCGAGGGCCGCGGCGTCAATGTCCGACTCGTTCCTGATCTCTTCCCAATCGTTCAATACGATACGCAGACATATGACCTTGATGGAATACCGCTCGTCAACGTCCGGCTTTATCCCGCAGAGGTCGTGGGGTATGTGGTCATTAAAAGGCTTTTCGATGTTCTGATTTCCTTTGTTGTCCTCGCAGTCTTGTCGCCCATCTACTTCCTGATCGCCCTCCTGATCAAGCTTACTTCCGCAGGCCCTGTGTTGTTTGTGCAGGAGCGAATGGGGATGAACGGGCGAAAGTTCCGAATGTTGAAGTTCCGTACTATGAATGTCGCTTCCCGGTTGGACGGCGACACTCATTGGACATCCCGAGGTGACCCCAACGTTACGCCGCTGGGACGCTGGCTGCGACGGAGCTGCTTGGACGAGCTCCCGCAGTTTTGGAACGTGTTGCGCGGTGATATGAGCATTGTCGGCCCGCGCCCAGAGCGCCCCTACTTCATTGAGCGTTTCCGGAGGGAGATCCCCGATTATATGGCTCGGCACTACGTCAAGAGCGGAATTACCGGCTGGGCTCAAGTCCACGGATTCCGAGGCGACACTTCAATTCGGGACCGCCTGGCTCACGATCTCTATTACATCAGGAACTGGGCGCTCGGGCTGGACTTTAAGATTATTTTGTTAACCCTTACGAAGGCCTTTTTTCATCGCAATGCGTACTGAATTGTTTTGAGGTCGCGGGAGAAAGGAAATTGTCATGATGGACCAAGATGCGGATCGCCGGCTCGGACACCGCATTGCACGTCTGAAAGGGCATTGGCGCTGGATTCTAGTTGGGACCAGCCTTTGCGCGCTGGCGTCGCTCGGAGTGAGTCTGTTTCTCCCAAAAGTCTATCGTGCCACGACGGATCTCCTCGTGTCCGAATCGAAGATTGGCCCGGGTACGGAACTCCCCGCTTGGCAGTACGCGACCCTACCCACGTATGAGCCGTTCGTAGATAACGACGCGCTGATCCAAAGGGCCATTGAGCGGTTTCACCTTGATAAGGCCCCGTACGATTTAAGCGTGGATTCATTTCGCCGCAAAGACATCCTCGACGTCCGGGCTCTCAAATCGACGCGGCTTTTGGAAATCAACGTTGAGTTATCGAATGCGCGTTTGGCGGCCGGCTTAGCCAATTTCTTTGCACAGGGGGCCGTGGAAATCAATTCGAACTTGAATGTCACAGGCGCCTCGGACAGTCGGAGCCTCCTTGCTAAGCAACTCAAAGAAGCACAATCCAAACTCGCCGAGGCCGACCTTCAACGCACCGAGGTTCGGGCCCGAACACAAATTGAGGACAAGGAAAAGCAATTGTCCATTCTATTGATGGAAAAAGATCAGCTTTCGGCTCAGTCTCAGACTCTCCGTCTTCGACTTGCTCAAGACACGAGCAAAACGAAGTCCCTCCAGCACGCCCTGAGTCAGGAGCCTGACAGGTATCGGCTGACAAAGAGCATCCTTTCCGACCGATTTGCTGAAAAAGTGGCGGAGAAAGACGGCCATGACGAGAATCCCTGGGGATCGCTCTCTGAAGAAACCCTGAACACAACAAAGGAGAAGGTCCGGTACGATTTCGTGGACATCACGGCGGATGTGGCGGCGGAAAGCGCCGGAATGAGGAGTGCGGACGACCAACTCGGAAAGGTCAATGCCGCGATCAGCCATCTTCTTGTGACACTCGCGCAGTTGCACAGCCAGATGGACAAGGCGGACAACGACTACAACCTTGCCAAGCAAGCTATCGAAGTGGCAAACCGCAACTATCAAGAGGCATTGGTTAACGCGAGCTCAAAATCACAAGACATCGAGCAACTTGGTCCCGCCGCAGTCCCCGCACAGCCAGTGAGGCCGAGGCCATTTCTTAACACGTTTCTGGGCACTCTTCTGGGATTTGTGCTTTTGACTGTGGCGGCTTCCGCTCGCGAGAGCTTCCGCGAACTCCACAACGCCCTTCAGGATGAAGAAGACGAACGCATCGGAGTGTCTAGCTAAAGGGACAAAGGATGGCGGTTCTCACGAAGGCGATATCTCGCAGGCTGCTGATCAATGGCGGATCCATCTTTGCCGGAGAAGGTGCGGCGCGAATGACAACTTTCCTCGTAGCCGTTGCCGTGGCTCGATCCTTTGGGCCGGGCGCTCTGGGACGGTATGGGTTCGCCGTGGCGGTGACCAGTGTGTTGTTACTTGTCCCGGATGCGGGTCTTCATCTGTTTATTGTTCGGGAACTGGCGGCGCGCCCCGAAGGACTCAGGCCTGTGTTCTGGGGAGTGCACTGGCTCAAGTTGCCGCTTCTGGCGGTCGTCGTGACCTTTTCCGTGCTCTTTGCCCGCATTGAGATTCATGAGGAGGGGGGGCGGGTACT
>JAJYJL010000258.1 GCA_021789565.1 Acidobacteriota bacterium | reverse complement strand
AGCATCAGGTGGTTGTCCGTACCGCCGGAGACGATGCGGAAGCCTTTGGAGGCGATGGTCTCGCACAGCACGCGGGCATTATCCACAATCTGTTTCTGGTATTCGCGGAAGGCCGGCTGCAGCGCTTCAAGGAAGCAGACCGCCTTGGCGGCAATCACGTGCATCAACGGGCCACCCTGGATGCCGGGGAAGATCGTCTTGTCGAGCGCCTTGGCATGCTCGGCTTTGCAGAAGGTTGCGCCGCCGCGCGGTCCGCGCAGGGTCTTGTGGGTGGTGGTGGTCACGAAGTCGGCGTGCGGGAAGGGACTGGGATGCAACCCGGCCGCGATGAGCCCGGCGATGTGGGCCATATCCACCATCAACAGCGCGCCGGACTTTTTGGCAATTTCTCCAAAGCGGGCAAAATCGATGATCCGCGGATAGGCGCTGGCGCCGGCCACGATCAGCTTGGGCTTGTGCTCCATGGCCAGCTTTTCAAGCTCGTCGTAATCGATGGTTTCCGTGTCCTTCTTCACGCCGTAAGGGACAATGTTGTACATCTTGCCGGAGAAGTTCAGCGGGTGCCCGTGCGTCAGATGTCCACCGTGTGCCAGGTTCATGCCCAGCAGGGTGTCGCCCGGCTTCAGCACCGTGACGTAGACGGCCTGGTTGGCCTGCGCGCCGGAGTGCGGCTGCACGTTCACGTGGTCGGCGGTGAACAGCTTCTTGGCGCGCTCAATGGCCAGCGTCTCGGCGATGTCCACAAACTCGCAGCCGCCGTAATAGCGCTTGCCCGGCAATCCCTCGGCGTACTTGTTGGTCAGCACGGAACCGACCGCCTCAAGCACCGCTTCGCTCACAAAATTCTCCGATGCAATCAGCTCAACCGTTCCGGCCTGGCGGCCCAATTCGCGGTCAATGGCCTGGGCCACTTCCGGGTCAACTTCGCTGAGGGGACGGGTGCGGGAATTCTGGGTCATAATGTTTTTCTCCAGCCATTATAAAATGTGGTTTGCAGGGCTTCCTTCAGGTTCATACACAACGTCATCCTGAGTGAAACGAAGGATCTGCTTTGGTTCATTAAACCAAAAAACAGCAGATGCCTCGCTGCGCTCGGCATGACGGGTGGCCTCTTTCAGCAGCCTGTTGAACCAACATTTTATCGGAGGCGCACAGCCTTGGCAATGATTCCCGTCCGGCCGGGAGCTGGAATGGCTGGCGGAGTGTGCAGGTTGCCACTTTGTGTAGCGGCGAGTTTACCCCGCCATGTGGTAGCGTTAAGCCGCCGCTAAGGTCTGACAGCCAGAAGATACGAAAAGGCAGGACTGGGCTGAAGCAAAAAGGCTAGTGAGGGCGTTCAGATTCTCCGGTTTGTTTTCGGTTCGTTTTTTTCGGCACTATTTGTTTTCAACAAGATGGCCCGCTTCGTTTTTAGCTTCGTTTTTTCCACAGCTACGTGTTTTCAACAACTTCTCCGCTTTGTTTTCCGGTTTGTTTTTGGCTATCTATGTAGTCTTTCCCTGTGTTTTCAACAACTTCTCCGCTTTGTTTTTTAAAATAACATCTTTTTTGTCCCATTTGCCCCAAAAACCACCCATCCCAAGGCTGAAATAAGACTACCATGCTAGCCGACAAAAGTCAAGCAAAATCCGGCGTGGGGGCGCCCGAGCGCCTTAGCGATGCGTGGTTCCTAGGGCGAGGCGGGCGGTTTCTGGCGGAACCGTCGCAAGAGATTCTGCACCGTCTTATGGCGGATGCCTCGCAGGCCGGGTCGTGGTCGGGCTTCCGCGCTGCTACCTTCAGGCGGGCTGGTACTCTGCGTAGTTGAAGAGGTATTGAACGTTGAGGAGCGGGTGGTTGTCGCCGTACTTGGGCTGTAGGGCAGGGGAGCCGGCTCGGGGATTGACGTCAGGTCAATTTCCGCGATGCCGTCGCCATTGGCCCCGGTGATAGCGATAAGGTCGTTGTCTTTTCCGTCGGAAACCAGCGCATCGTAATTGGGTGAAAGCGGCACCGGCAACGCAATCCGATCCAGCAGGTTGCCCAGTTTGCCGTCCAGCACATCAATCCCGAGGGTTGTGGGCTGGAACAAGAGTCTGCCGTCTGGGCTAAACTTTTCACCGTAGAGGTAGGAGATGTTCATCGCCTCCCGATCATTCAGAGCAAGGTAGGATTCGGCATTGAGGTTCGTGTCATAGAAATATTCGGCAGCAGTGAAGCGGCTTCCATTGCCCGACAAGGCCGAGTCGTCGTCGGCCACCCACATCGAACCGGAGGGATCCAGCGCATAGGAAACGCTGCCTGTGGCTGTGTCAACCGAAAACACCTTGTAGTCGGCGTTGAAGAAAACTCGAGAATCATCAGGACTGATGACCACTCGCTGATAAAGGTCCGTTTGCGGTGAGGGACCCTGTATGTTCAAGTTGGTTGCCTGGCCGGAGCTGGTGTTAAGTATGTAGTAATTAATTGTAGACCCGGCCTCGACGGCGAGATAGAGGTTCCCTTCGTTACTGATAGCTACTCCTATCGGGTTTGGATTTGCGGGCAGACCCGTCGTTAGCGCTGGAACTGGATACGTTTGGATCGAGGACGGGTTGACAGGGCTGAGAACATAAACCACCTCGCGCGAATAGTCCGCGACGGCCATTTTGTTGCCGTCCGGTGAAAGCGCGATGCCCCATAGCCGCTGCGCGCCTGGAATGGTGATGGGCGGCTGCCACAGATGATCAGCCAGTGAGAAGACACGAATCTCGGCGGCGTCAGTGAAGTAGTAAAGGTCGGTGTAAGGATCGTAAATGCCCTGGGCAAGCGCGGCACCTGGAGCGGAATACTGCTTGATGGCCGGAAGGTAAGTCATGGCGTCATGAGCGGTTGTCGTGCCTGTGCTGTTCATCACGCTGATATCCACCGAGGAGCCGGCTTGGCCGGGAGGAATCGTATAGCTGATCGACTGGAGCGGAAACGGCGGGGTGGTATTGCCGTAAGCGTTCGAGTTTAGAACGACATTGGTTACGGCTTTGCCGCTGACCGTCACTTGCGAGCCGGATGGAGTCTGGGGCGGGGGGGGATACGTTGCCGTGGTTATCGGTCCAAAGCCGTAACCATAAATGAGCCCAGTGCCGCCGCCGTCGGCGGTGGAGTAGTTAGGTGTAACTTCCAGAATTGTCGGCCCATAGCTGAAACCTTCCGGAATATACCCCGTTCCGCCGTCGGAGAAAAGCGCATAGACGTCGGCCGGTCCCGCCGCCCCTGGCGGGGTGGTTGCAGAGATCGGCGTACCGGGCCAGGGCCCGCCTGACAGGAAGGGAGCCTCCTGGCTGCCAAAATACCACCCGGTAATTGTCGCCGGAATGGTGGTGCCAGAAGAGAGGCTAAATACGCTAAGGTACCATGTTGTCTGCGTCGCGCCACCTGCGGGTCCGGCGGCAGGAGCCAACAGTGAAGCCGGGACTGTTGTTCCGACCGGCGGTTGGCGGATTGCTGTTGTGTCAATGAAGCCAACCCCTTCTTCCATCGGCCCGGCGAGAAGTCCTGTGCCGTCCATCGCCTGGAATGCGGGTCCCCAAATCGGCCCCAGGACACTTCCGCCCTGAGTGAATTGGACGTCGACATTCGGAAGCCACCCAACTTCCTGGCCCGTGTTGATGTCGTAGGCAAATAGAACGGCATCTACCTCGTCTGAATCGAGAAAGACAGTCCTGGAGTCCGGGCTGACGAACATCTGGATAGGAGCTTCGTCTCCAGCAACACTGAATGAGGAGACCTGAGCAAGGGTATGCGCGTCGTACACCAAAATCGAAGGCGTAATGCCTACATAGGTCGGAACCACAATTGAGTTGCCGTCCGGGGAGATCGCTAGATGTAGAACGAAGCCAGCCTGTTGCACGTATTGGCCGGCGCCGTTTTCGTTGACCTCACAAAGCGTCTGGTCACCAGCAATACTGGCAAGGACGAGTTTGCTGCGGTCCGGCGTGCGCTTAAATCCACCTATCCCATAAAATGTCTGGCCGCATACGCCAAGCTGGTTGGAGGTAAGTGAGTTGTCTGCCGGATTCCAGAAGGCAAACTGGTCGTATCCCCAGAGTCCGGGCTCGAGTGATTGGCTGCCTAGCAGTGCCAAGCGGCCGTCGGCCATCACCTGTACGGAGTAAGCTTGGAAGCCATTTGGTCCGATCTGCGAAGCCAGGTAGCGCTTGGTCACGGTCATCGTGGCGGGACTGATGGCATAGACGTCACCGATCTGCGTGCCCACGTAAAGGAGCGAATGATCGGGCGTATCGTCGATGCCGAAAGCGCCGGGTACCGGAATGCTTCCGACAAGCGTTTCTGTGGCGGCATCGAGTGCGTAGACGCGGTTGCCGCCTGGATCGGTCAGGAAAAATCGATTGGTGGGCGGGTTGTAAACGATCCAGGCTGAATTCAGCCACAGCGAATAAGGAGTGGTTGCGTCTGTACGCGCGTAGCGCGTGCGGAAGGGCGGCGTGTTGGAAGTGATGGGCTGGATGACTGCCAGGGTGGCCTGCGCTGAGTGGGAAAGCGCACCGGAAGTTCCCGTGAAAGTCACTGTAGCCTTGGTCACGGCCGCCGATGCGCTCGCAGAAAGTGTTACAGGCTGGGGTGTGTCAGGTTTGAGAGTTAAGGAGGATGGTGATACGGTGACTCCCGCCGGCAGCCCGCTGACAGTTACCGCAATTGAAGATGAGAACCCGTTGAAACTGCTAGCTGAGAGGGTAACTTGCGTGGAACTACCCGTCTGCAGATAGGCGTTTGTCGGTGTGACCGACAGGCTGAAGTCAGGACTGGGGGCAGGAGGAGGCGAGCCAATGCCACCACCTCCCGATCCGCAGGAAACCAGCAGGGCTGAAAGAAGAAAGGCAGAAAGCAGCCGGACAAGCGTTGTGGAGTAAGTGAAGCAACGAAAAGGTGGTAGGTTCTGCCTAGGCTCGCTTCCCATGGTTCCCCCTTGGACGGGCAGCATTATACGCCACTGGAAGCAACTCGTCACTTCAAATATCGATTCAAATATCGATCCGCCAGCAAGTGGCAAAGGGCGAGTGCGTGTCAGCTTTTTGCGGGCGGCTGTGGAGGCGGGATGGTCAGCTCGACGCCTTGCTTTTTGAGGTTGGTGTTGATGGCCGTAAGAACCTCGGGCGGGCAGCCGGGGAAATCATTGGCCGGACGGTTGCCGAGATAGGGCAGGTCTTTCACGCCCATCTCGCTGGAGAAGAATCCGCTGGCAACGAGATCGCGCAGGTCGGTGAAGAAGGCGGCGTAGTTCAGGTCTTCGGGCGCGGCTTTTTCGGGCCAGGCGATGCGGTCGAGCAACTGTTTCTGCTGGCCTCCGCTGCAATCGATGAAGTCGTGGCCGAACGCGCGGCTCGATTCCAGGTCGAGCCAGGTGAGGCCGCCCAGGATTTCGGCCTTGAGGTTGCCGCCCTTAAAGTCGAGCCAGTCGTCGATGAACGCCGGAACGCCGGCCTGGGTGGCGCTGCCGCTGCGGTCGTCGGCCGGAATGATGAGGTCACTCAAGACCTTGATGGTTTCCCACTGATGGCCATCAAAGACCTTCCGCTGGTACGTGGCCGCAGCCTGCGCCGCTTGCGGGGCCGCAGCTTTTTCGCCCGCAAACACGGCGGTTCCCATTGGTATGAAAGCCGCCGGGACAACGGAGAATGCTTTCAGAAGATCGCGCCGCTTGATGGCGCCCGGGCGTTTGCCGTTTCCTTGTTGAGACATCATAGCCCCCTTCAAAAATCCGTAGCTACTGAGGATTACAGAGTTTGGTGACAAAGCTCTTTTGTATCGCCGCCGTCCCGGCGGCATTCTTCAGGGCCGGCAAGATGCCGGCGCTACGGAAATCCGCATTAAATATTCTGCTTCTTCATCTCGTCTGCGATGTGGTCACAGGTGCGCCAGGCCAGCGCCAGGATGGTGAGGGTGACGTTCTTGTCGGGATTGCTCACCAGCGGCGCGCCGTCGGTGACAAAAAGATTTTTGCAGTCCCAGGCCTGGCAGTAAGAATTCAGGGCGGAAGTTTTGGGGTCGCTGCCCATGCGGGCCGCGCCCACTTCATGGATAATCTCGCCGCCGCGCGAGATGCCCCAGTTATCCTCGGCTCCGTACGACTGCGTAACCGTTCCGCCGGAGGTCTCGATGATTTCGCGGAAGGTTTCCTGGGCGTGTCTGGCCATCAGGACCTCGTCGTCGCTCCACTTCCAGTGGAATTTGAGCACCGGGATGCCCCATTCATCCACCACGTTCCTGTCGATTTCGCAGTAGGAGTCCTTGTTGGGAATCATCTCGCCGCGGCAGGCAAAGCCGACGGAAGCGCCGTAAAGTTTGCGCGCCGAACTCTTGAACCCGGCGCCATAGCCGCCGCCCAGAAAGCGCTCCGTGCCTCCCAGGATCCCGGCGCCGGGCATGCGGCGGCCGCCGCCAAACTCGATGTGATAGCCGCGCGAAAAGGGCAGCTCATGCCGCATCTGTTTCTGGTAGTTCCACCACGGCATGTAAAGCTGCATGCCGCCTACGCCGTCGCAGTTGTGCGGCGGCAGGTCCTGCAGGGCGGGCAGGAATCCACTGACGTTGGTTCCCACGGTGTCGGTGAGGTAGCGGCCCACGATGCCGCTGGAGTTCGCCAGGCCGTCGGGATGGCGCGAGCTCTTTGAATTCAGCAGCAGGCGCGCCGTCTCGCAGGCGCTGGCGGCCAGCACCACAATCTTTCCGCGCACCTGAACTTCCTTGCGTGTCTTTTTGTCGATGTAGGAAACGCCGGTGGCCAGGCCGTCCGGTCCCACCGTTACTTCCCGCGCCATGGCGCCGGTGACAATCTTCAGCCGCTTGGTGGCCATGGCGGGCGGAATCAACACCGTCGGAGTGGTGAAGTTGGAACCCAGCGGGCAACTGCGCCCGCACTGCGAGACATAGTGGCAATGGACGCGGCCGTTGTGCGTGCGGGTGAGAATGGCCAGCCGTGACGGGATGCAGGGGATGTTCAGTTTGTTGCAGGCCTGCTGCACCACCAGCTCGTAGCAGCGGGGCCTGGGCGGCGGCAGGAATTTTCCCACAGGGGCGTTTTCGGCCTGCTCGTCCGAGCCGAAGACGCCGATGAATTCTTCCGTTTTGTCGTAATAGGGCGCCAGGTCGTCGTAGGTGATGGGCCAGTCAAACCCTTTGCCGTCGCGCGAGTAGGGCTTGAAGTCGTAGGGCCCGAAGCGCAGCGCGATCCTTCCCCAACTGTTAGTGCGCCCGCCCAGCATACGCGAGCGAAACCACTTGAAGTCGGTGCCGGGAGCGTTGGTGTAAGGCTCGCCGCGAACGCTCCATCCGCCCATGGCGGCCATGTAGCCGTTGAAGAGGGTGTTGGGCGGGACGGCCCCGCGATGCGGCGCGTCGTAATACCACTGGCCCCATCTCGACTGCGTGCCGGCGTCAAACCAGTCGCCGGCTTCCAGCATCAGGCAGTTGGCGCCAGCCTGGGTCAGGCGGTAGGCCGCCATGCCGCCTCCGGCGCCCGAGCCCACGATGATTGCGTCATAAACGTCTGAGTTCGTCTTCAGGTTGGCCATGGAGTTTGTCCTTCATCCGCGAACGGGCGGGTCAAATGAAACGGGGATGGCGTCCGAGGGTTTTCACAAGACCCGGCCTCGCGCCGCCGCCTTCTTCACGTCCATGAAAAGGACAAGGTATCTCCTCCCCTCCCGTGACGCCGTGACCTTCGACACGTCTCGATGTGACAAATGGATCAATTTAGTGCCCGCGCGAGGAGCATTGGGATTGCATTTTCGTTTTAATTTCCAGAAATTTAAGGCGTTAAGGACGCCTCTGTATATTGTTCGGCCGCCCGGATTACGCGGCGGAATGCTCCGGCACTTTGAAGCCATGCAGCGTGGGGCGTTTTTTGCCTGCCTCTCGGGAAAAAGTACCCGGCTCCCTCCGAAGTTTTTCCCGCCATTCCCCGAAATTCTTTCTTCAGACCTATGACGGTCTCCCGATTTTCAGCCCAAGCTCGGCCCCGTATACTGGACTTGAAGATAGGAAGAGAGGAGGTAAAAGACCATGACACGCAAAGGTGGGAATGAGACAAAAGGCGGCTTTTACTGGAAGAAAGGCGACTGGGAAATCGTGACGGTGGAAGGGAAGAAGGGGACACTGCCGGGCGCTCAAGACGAGGAATTCATTCGCATACCCGGGCTTCTCTTTATTCCGGTGGCGCTGGCCATCAGCGTCGTCTACGTGGTCTTTCTCCCGTTCATCGGCTTCGCCATGCTCGGGAAGGTGGCGGCAACAAAAACCCGCCAGGAATGGCGGCACTTTCGCCAGATGGCAGGCAAAAAGACGGCAGCGCAGATGTCGGGAGGAAAGCACCCGCGGTAAGGCCGGCAAACTGACCGGGCCGCGAGGAGGGCTTCAGACTCGCGGCAATAGCCCGGCGACGAGCCGGCGCGCGGGTCAACCCTCGACGCGGATGACTCCTTTCCTGATGGCGAACTTGATGAGTTCGGTCCGGTTTCGCAGGCTGAGTTTTTCCATCAGGTGCTCCCGATGCGTCATGGCGGTTTTGACGCTGATTCGGAGCGAATCGGCCACTTCCTTATTGCTC
>JAJYJL010000257.1 GCA_021789565.1 Acidobacteriota bacterium | reverse complement strand
TGTGTTGCAAGCTGGCGCAGCGCGCGCAACTCCGAAGCGAAGGCCAGCCGGCCCGGCTCGGCCAGATAGTAAAGCGGCTTGATGCCGATGCGGTCGCGGGCCAGCATCAGGCGGCGCGCGCGGCCGTCCCACAGCGCGAAGGCAAACATCCCGCGCAGATGCTCCAGCAGGCCGGTTCCGTGCTCTTCGTAGAGATGCAGAATCACTTCCGTGTCGGAAGCGGTGCGGAACTGGTGGCGGCCCTCAAGCCGCTGCCGAAGCTCGCGATAGTTGTAGATTTCGCCGTTGAACGCAATCCAGAGGCTGCCGTCCTCGTTCGAAATCGGCTGGTGCCCGCCGGGCAGATCAATAATGCTCAGCCGGCGGTTGCCGAGGCCGAGTTCGCCCTCGAGATAAAAGCCTTCGTCGTCAGGGCCGCGATGCGCCATGGCATCCGCGGCGCGCTTCAACTGCGCCTGGTTGGCCGGCTCATGCGTTCCGAAATTGAATACTCCGCAAATTCCGCACATTCTGGGTTTCGGTCAAAACCTATTTGAAGCCGGGGTGGCGCATGCGTCGCGCCTTATGCGATGTATGCGACCCCACGATCAATGAATTCCCCTCACACCTTCGCAAATCCGTCTCCCGCGCCGGCACCGTAAAGCAGATGGAACAGCGTCATCGCCATGGGCCGGGGGTAGGGGCGGCTGTCGTGCAAGAAACCGTAATCGCCCCTGGAATAAATAAAACTGCCGTCGTGCTGCTGGCGGGCTGTCACGCGACTGTAAGCACTTTCAGCCACGCGACCGTCCACAAGATTGAGCCGCGCTGCTTCATCAAGAGCAGCCGCAAGCGCGGCGGTGTAATAGTCCACTTCCACGCGGCGGCTGGAACAATCCTCCGCGCAGGCGCCGCAAGCGGTGACTCCGCTGGCCAGAAAGTTTGCCAGCCCGCGCAGAATTGCGGCAACCGTTTCACTCGGCCGCAGCCGATCGAGCCATGCCAGCTTCAGAAACTGAAAGGCGTTGTACTGGTAGCACAGGTAATGCTCACGGCGGCGCTCGTACGGGCTTTCGACGACGTAAGGCAGTTCGCCCGTCGAAAGCTGGACGCTCCTCAGGAAGTCCGCCATGCCGTCCACGTGTTCAAGATAACGCTCATCGCCCGTGGCCCGCCACAGCCGCGCAAAAACCCAGGCCGCCTCAACGGAATTGTTCGGCACCTTGCCCCGAGGCTTGTCGAAATAGTTGATGGCTTTGCCCGCGTCGTGCTGCTGAAAGCCGATGCGGCCAACCAGGTAATCGTACCAGCGGACGGCGCCCTCAAGATATCGCTGTTCCGGCTGGCGCGCATAGGAGGCTAGAAACCCGATGGCGCCCCAGTTGCCCTCCACCGTGGCGATCAGATGTTTGCGTTCCGGCAGCGGGTAGGCCCAGGTGCCGTCGGCGCGCTGCAGCCGGAGCGTTGCCTCGGTGCTTTCCAGCGCAACCGTGCGCCAGCGCGCGCTGCCCGTGGCTTCATGCAACATCCAGTTCGAAAGGATCCAATAGCCCTGCGTCTGGATAAAAACGTAATCGTCGTGCCAGGGCAGGAAGTTGAACGCGCTCTTCAGAAACCTCCACGCGCGCAGGTTGAAGCGTACACCGGCGTCCGGGCCGCGCAGAAGCCCGCCATCGTAGTGCCGGGCAAGCAGATAGTTGTGCAGGCGTTCAGCAGCAGCAAAGAGTTTTTCGCGAGCAGGCATCAGGAAAGCAGTTTAACCCAGAAATGCAAATTGGCGTTGGTGTCGGAATTGAGAGGATAGGAGGCCGATAACAGGTTCCCCTCATCGGCCGCGAGCCATCGGCAGAAAAAGGCGGCGCATCCAATCGCAACTCACGCGATGCGCACAACTCCGAAATTGCGGCGGTCATTGACCGCCGCAATTCCCTTTAAATGAATTCCCGCAATGTCGTGCGTGTCCCGCAGTTTGAAAAATAGGAGTGCTTGCCGTTAGGGCTGTGCAGGCTCCCCCGCTGGGGCCGGGAGGCCACAGCACAAGTGCCTGATTCAGCCGGCGGCATAGCTCCGTCTCACCAGATTGCAGCCATCAAACCTCTGAAAGCGTGGCTGATCATCGGCAAACCCAAAGTGCCAAGGCTGAAATATAACGCCCACGCCACCAGGACCACCAGCACCAGGAACAGCCCCATATCCAGGTTGCTCTTCGGCTTCTGCCTTAACGCTTCATCCGCTTCGCGGACGAACGTCAGCGCGCCTGACTTCTCCACGTGTATCGCCATCTTGTTCCCCCTCACTCATAACAGGTTCAACGCATTCTGCGTCGACCTTCTTACATAGAGACTCTGGCTTCGGCCGGCGCGGACCCTTCTTCGGTTCTTGACCGCTGCACCCCCTGAAAAGGTCCGGCGCAACCCCCGGCATAGCCAAGTCGCTCTTTCAATGTATGCAATGTTACTCTTTGCCAGAGAAGATTCAATCGGACACTCTCAGGAAATCGAGCCCGAAAATCCCTGATCGCCCAATAGGGTAATCACCTGAGTGCAGTGCTCAGGAAATCGTCAAGACATATTGATAAGGTGTTTAGTTTGAGCTTGATAGGCCAACTTAAGGCTTGTCGCAAACGTTAGCTAATATCAAACCTTACAAGGGGGATATCACCATAGCGACCAAGGCTGTGGCTGGCGATGTGTGCGAAGAAATGCGCACGGGGTGTTTCCCCTCTCCTCCTAATCTTGAATCTCCAATCTGGGATGTTGCTCAGGTTCGCCCTTGGGCATTCAGGTGTGCGGGCTTCCATAAAACAAAAGCCCCGCACTGGGCGGGGCAAAATAGAGAGCGCCGTGGGGCTTTTGGCCGCGCACGGCGCTACAAGGTCGCTATTCCTAGCGTTGCCTCACGAAGGTAGAACCCACTTACTAAGATAAGCAGGAACCGCTTCTGAGATACACGGATGTATAATATCGCCACTTTATTCTTTGTCAAGAGGTGATTTATGCCAGATGAACTTCCGCAGGAATACATACTTGGTATCGACCTGGGCAGCAACTCTCTCGGATGGGCCATTGTTGGGCTCATTGACGGCGAGCCCGCGCAACTCGTCCGTGCCGGGGCACGCGTCTTTGAAGCCGGAATGGACGGCGATCTTTCCTCCGGCCGTGAAGAGTCTAGAAACCTGAAGCGGCGCGAAGCCCGTAGTCATCGCCGCCTGCTGTGGCGCCGGCGGAGGCGGTTGACCAAACTCTTTAATCTTCTCTCTCGTTCCGGGTTGCTCCCGGCTGTCCAAGGCGTACCCTCCGCAGCTTCCGGCAACCACCATCCACCGCTAACGCCCGACCAGCTTCAGGACTATTTCAATAACCTGGACAGGGAAATAGTGTCATCCCCGTGGTTCAAGTCTAAGGCTAGTGCCTTTCCCGAGCCAGAACACACCATGCCATACATCCTTCGGGCTTCGGCTCTCGACGAACCGCTGGAACCCTCTTTCCTCGGGCGGGCGATTTATCATCTTGCACAGCGCCGGGGATTCTTAAGCAACCGCAAGCAGGCGGCAAAGAAGAACGACGACGAGGGCGCTGTTAAGGAAGGAATTGCCGATTTGCGCAAGGCCATGCTGGAAACTCATGCGCGTAGCCTCGGAGAATATTTTTCCCGCCTCGACCCGTCCGCTGAGCGCATCCGACGCCGCTGGACCGCCCGCGACATGTACGAGCAGGAGTTCAACGCCATCTGGGAAGCGCAGGCTGCCCATCATCCTGATCTCCTGACGCCCGAGCGCAAGAAGCAGATTCATGACGCCATTTTCTTCCAGCGTCCCTTATGGTTTGACCGCAACACCATCGGCAAGTGCGAACTCGAACCCGGCAAGCACCGCGCCGCGCGTTCCAGCTTCGTCGCGCAACGCTTTCGGCTGCTTCAAGTGGTCAACAACCTCAGACTTCAATTGCCGGACAGGACCGAGCGGAGCCTTACCCGTGAGGAAAGGGCCGAACTTGTGCAGGAGCTTGAAATCAAAGGCGACCACACCTTAGCCCATGCCAGGGACCTGCTAAAGCTCCCGAAGAAAGCGCGCTTTACCATCGAACAAGGTGGCGAAAAGACCTTGCGCGGCAATCGAACCACAGCGGAGTTTTGTGCGGTTTTCGGCCAACAACGCTGGCTGGAGGAGATGTCCGCCGAAGAGCACGATCAAGCCCTTCACGACGTCCTCAGCATCCAGAAAGAAGACGCCCTCATGCGCCGAGCCATCAAACACTGGAAACTGGGCGAAGAGTCCGCAAAAAAGCTTGCCAGAATTTCTCCGGAGCCGGATTATTTCAAATTCTCCCGTAAGGCTATCGAAAAGTTTCTGCCCCTTCTCGAAATTGGCGTCACTGAGGCCGAAGCGCGCCTTGAGCTTTATCCCGAGGTGTTCGAGGCCCGCCAGCCTGTAGACTCTCTGCCCCGCCTCGTCGCGGACGAGACGCGCCAGGCAGTAGGCGAGATCCGCAACCCCACCGTCACCCGAAGCCTGACGGAGTTGCGCAAGGTGGTAAACTGCATCGTGCGCAGTTACGGCAAACCCGCCCAAATCCGCATCGAGCTCGCCCGTGACTTCAAGAGATCAAAGAAAGACCGCAAAAAACTTACCGACCGCAACCGCGATAACGAGGCAGCTCGCGAGAAGATGAAGAAGAAGATTCTGGAAGAAGCTGGCCTGGCCAACCCCAGTGGGACAGATATTCGCAAGGCGTTGCTCTGGGACGAGTGCGGTGGCATCTGCCCCTACACCGGCAGGCCGATTGACTTCCGCCATCTCTTCGGCCATGAGACACAGTTCGACATCGAGCACATTATCCCTTACGAGCGGTGTTTCGATAATTCCTTCTCCAACCTAACGCTCTGTTATAACCAGGAGAACCGGCACGTGAAGGGCAAAAGGACGCCGCGGGAGGCGTATGACGCCGACGAGGCCCGCTATGAGGAGATTCTGGACCGGGTGAAACGATTCCACTCCCCCTCCGCCCGCGCCAAGCTCTGGCGCTTTCAGATGACCGAGAGGGAGGCCACCGAGTTTGTCAGCAAATTCGTCAGTCGTCAGTTGAATGATACTCGCTACGCATCGAGACTCGCGGCCAAGTACGTCGCTATGCTCTATGGCGGCAAGTCCGATGAAGAGCACACGATGCGCGTACATGTCAGCAGCGGTGAGGTAACGGCGCAGCTTCGTCGGTCATGGCTGTTGAACCGTATCCTCAACGACGGGCCCACTGCAAATGGCGGCTCTCTGCCCAAGTCGCGCGAAGATCACCGCCACCACGCTGTGGACGCAGTTGCCATCGCCCTCACGGATGACTCCACTATTCAGCAGCTCAGCCGAGCCTGGCAGGAAGCGCACGATCGAGGCCAACGCAAGGCGTCACTCAAAGCACCCTGGGGCAAGGACCTTGCGGAGTTCGTGGATTCCGTCCGAGGCGAGATTGACAAAATTGTCGTCTCGCACCGCGTTTCAAAGAAAGTTTCCGGGGCGCTGCACGAGGAGACAATCTACTCGCCGCCGATGGGTGAAAAAGGCGAAGTTCGTGTTCGCAAGCCGCTGGCGTCGCTGACGAATCCCGAGGTTGAAAAGATCGCCGATGAGGGTGTCAGAAAACTCGTCCAGCAGAAGCTCGAAGAGTTGGGTGGCATTGAGCCTAAGAAAGCATTCTCCAATGCTGAAAACCTGCCAAAGTTCCCCTCCAGCGGCGTGGTCATCAGGAAAGTGCGAATCACAAAGCCGGAACGACCTACGGTTATCGGAGACGGTCGTACAAAACGGCACGTCATAAGCGGCAACAACCATCATGTCGAAATCTATGCTGAGCTCGGCCGTGATGGGAATGAGAAGCAGTGGGGTGGCGAAGTCGTTCCCATGCTGGATGCTCTCCAGCGCCTCAGGGACAGGGAGCCCATTGTGCAGCGTGATCATGGGCCATTGGTGGAGTTCAAATTTTCCCTCGCCAAGGGGGATACAGTTGAGCTTCAGGATGAAGGTGGGCGAAAGTCCTTGTGGGTCGCCAGAAAAATAGGAGCCCAGGTCTCGCTCATCCCAGTCAACGATGCAAGGAAAATCGAGAGGTATTTCAGCCCTCGAATCAACGGATTGTTCAAGCGCCAAGCTCGGAAAGTTGCAGTTAGTCCACTCGGGAAGGTGACGGAAGCCCATGACTGAGCGAATCCTTGATTTTTCCGAACGTCCGGCGCGGTTGAATGTACGAAATGGGCTGCTGGTGATCGACTTATCTTCCGGACACACTGGCCGCGACCCCGAAAGCGGACTGCGGAGTCACGATTCGCAGGAGCAGACGGTTCCGCTTGCGGACATCGCCGTACTGATTGCCGCGCACCCGCAGATTTCTTTTTCCCATGCGGTCCTCTCCGGTCTGGCCGAGGCCGGGGGAATGTTCATTGCCTGCAACCAGAAGCGCATGCCCTGCGCCATGCTGCTGCCGCTGGAAAACCATTCCACGCAGACCGAGCGGTTCCAGGCCCAGGCCAACCTGCCGCTGCCCAACCGCAAGCGCCTTTGGCAGCAGTTCGTGAAGGCAAAAATCCTGGCCCAGGCCCGGCTGCTGAAGGAACGCACGGAGCAGGACTGGGGCCTGGAAATGCTGGCGGCGACAGTCCGTTCCGGCGACCCGCAGAACATTGAAGCCCGCGCCGCCCGTATCTACTGGAAAAACCTTTTCGGCGAGGATAATTTCCGCCGCAACCCGGAGGGCGAGGGACTGAACCCGCCGCTCAACTACGGTTACGCCATCCTGCGGGCCGTCACCGCCCGCGCCCTTTGCGCCGCCGGGCTCCATCCGTCGCTCGGCGTCCATCACCACAACCGCTATGACGCGTTCTGCCTGGCCGACGACCTGATGGAGCCTTTCCGCCCCATTGTTGACCGCGCCGTGGCCGAGCTCCGGAAACAGAGCGAGGAAGACCCGGAGCTGGACCGCGAAACCAAGCGCGCCATTCTTGAAGCCCTGCTGGCTCGCTTTGCTGCCGAAGGTGAATCCCGAACCTTGTTTGACTGGGTCAGCAGGACCGCCCAGTCGCTGGCGGCAGCCATCGAGAGCGGCGAAAAGAAACTCGAAATTCCGCTCCTGTAGCAGAGCTCTGAGAGCGCCGTTTCTCAGGGAGCGGTTCTTCTGCCCACGCTTATGGATTAAGCCGATGCCACGCCATCAATTTGCGCTTTCAGGATACCGAGCCATGTGGTTATTCGCCATGTTCGACCTTCCGGTTGATAAGCCCGAACTGCGCCGCGAGTACGCGCAATTCCGCGCCGCGCTTTTGAAGCAGGGTTTCACCATGCTGCAATATTCTGTCTACGTCCACTATGTGGCCAGCGAAGACAGCGATGAAACCTTGCGCCGCAAGGTCCATGCCGCGTTGCCCAGCCACGGCCAAGTGAGAATTGTTTCAATAACAGACCGGCAGTTTGAAAAAATGGAGATTTATGTCGGGAAAAAGCGCAAGCCCGTGGAAGATCCGCCCATGCAACTGGGCCTTTTTTGAAATTCTGGAGAGGATTATCCCCCCGGATTACAGCCATTTCCGGGGGGATATAGTGTATCTCAGAAGCGGTTCCCGGCAAACCATAGCCCATTGCCTGAACAGGGCCGCGAGGCATCTAGTGTATCTCAGAAGCGGTTCCCGGCAAACCATAGCGCCTGAGCCAGGGCATATGTTGGCCGGACCAGTGTATCTCAGAAGCGGTTCCCGGCAAACCATAGCTGCGAGTGCAGGACGAAAACCGATGCCGCGAGTGTATCTCAGAAGCGGTTCCCGGCAAACCATAGCCAATGGTGACTCACTTGGCCGTGGCACCGGAGTGTATCTCAGAAGCGGTTCCCGGCAAACCATAGCATGCAGGTGCAGGCGCTTTACAAGTCAATGAGTGTATCTCAGAAGCGGTTCCCGGCAAACCATAGCACTCTGTCAAAGTGAAGTGTTCCAATCTTCAGTGTATCTCAGAAGCGGTTCCCGGCAAACCATAGCTTAAAAAGGAATACAATGTCGAGGACGATCAGTGTATCTCAGAAGCGGTTCCCGGCAAACCATAGCATAGCATGGTCTGTGCCGCCGTAGTTGAGGAGTGTATCTCAGAAGCGGTTCCCGGCAAACCATAGCATCTTTCAGTCTATCATCGTAGCGGAGGAAAGTGTATCTCAGAAGCGGTTCCCGGCAAACCATAGCCGAAGTGTCGTCAGTTGTATTGTCGCCTTTAGTGTATCTCAGAAGCGGTTCCCGGCAAACCATAGCATCCGGTTCCCGGGGAATTTCAAGCGGGGTAGTGTATCTCAGAAGCGGTTCCCGGCAAACCATAGCAAGCCTGTGACCACTTTCCCAGTTACTTGCTAGTGTATCTCAGAAGCGGTTCCCGGCAAACCATAGCTAATTACCTCGAACAGCTTTGCCGGGGCCTAGTGTATCTCAGAAGCGGTTCCCGGCAAACCATAGCCTAGAGAGCATCGGAAATCGAAAGAAAAACGTATCCGTCCGGTGAACCCACCTTCCGCGGTTGAAGTTTCCGACTGATAATTCCCCGACATTTGATCTGCAAGACGACATGTGCATTACGCACGTGAAGATTCAAAGCGGAGGTGTG
>JAJYJL010000256.1 GCA_021789565.1 Acidobacteriota bacterium | reverse complement strand
TTGCCGTGGGGTATTCCATCAGCTTTACGGCAAAAGACTTGAAGAGCACCTTGACAGCCTTGAAGCACAGGATTTTCGGTGCCTGGGCACAAGCGCGTTCATGGCGGAGCTTTACCAGTTGGTTCGACGTGAATATCCACGGCTCTATTTCTCAGCGAACGGGGGCTACGACTGGCGGAGGGAACGCCGGCTCCTGGGGCGCGATTGGGCGCGCTGGGTCCGCATGGGATGGCTCGATTATTATGCCGCCCAGGTTTATACGCCCAGCGTGGAAGAATTCCGCCAGAGGCTTTCCATGGTGGTGAAAGACGTCGGAAAAGACGGACCTGTCGTTGCAGGAATTGGAATCCGATGGAGCGGCCACCCGGACAACAACATTCCAAATGAGACGGTGGTGCGTGAGATCGAAATAGCTCGGGAAACCGGCGCTCCCGGGCAGGTTCTCTTCCACGCAGGAGTTATTGACCAGGAACTGGTGGAAGCGCTCCGCAATGGGCCATACCGCTCCGCTGCTCCATGGCCTTTTCACCGCCCCTCGTGATGACACATTGGCCGGGAGGTTTTGTGGCCAATTTGAAGATTCTGAATTACCAAGACTGAACAAAACATAAAATTTTCTGAAGAGAGACGTCTTAAACATCGAGGTAAAGAACATGGTTATCCACGACAGAGTTGCTGCGCGAGGCCCAGCCTTCGAAACCTTATTATCAGGTCGGCATGCATCAGTGTTACGCTTTGCAGGTTCTGTTTTAGTCTTCCTCTGTATCTTTTCCCTCAGCTCAAAAATGACCTATGCCGGGCAAGCTTCCCAACCAAAACGGGAAATCAACCGGCACGCGATGGGTTCCACGCCTTGCATCTGGTCGCCGCCGATTGTCGGCGCAAACGGCGACATTGACTCCGGAGCCACAATACGGATCCTGAAGGAAATTGGCGCGGGTTGTTATGGCGCGCTGATCTGGCGGGAACGTGAACACGGGACAAAGCCGTTCGATTGGGCGGGTTTCAAACAATTTGTCGCTGCTGCGAAGCCCGCCGGTATTGACGTCTGGGCGATTTTGATTCCGCCCAGTGAGGGTGGTGACTCACCTCCGTTTAATAGCGACTACATCCGCTGGGTACAGGAACTCGCCAAATTTTCGATTCGTTATCCCAACCTCAAGGGTGTGAACATTGATGATTATGTCTCCGGGATCAGCAAAAATACTTTTACGCCGGCATACACTTGCGACATTTACCAGGCCAAACAGTCCATCAATCCCAAATTGCAGTTCGTGCCAACCATTTACGATCTAACACGGCCGCTTGCTGAAAAGTATGGAGCATGCGTCGACGGCGTCTGGCTCTGGTGGACGAACCTCGACACCGCGTCGGGTCTTGAAAGCTGGCTTGAAAATACGCGCCTGGCAGTTGACGGTCGCTTCCCGATTTACAGTGGCATCTATGCAAATCAGACTTCCTGGCATCGTGCCGCAGCCCCGAAGCCTGCCGTGCTGCAAAGAAGCGTTGAGACCGCCTGCCGTAATGCCAACGGCGCGATCATTTGGCAAATGCCTCTGACGCCAAATCCTTTGCTCGATGTCGCGCGCACATTTGGCACAAGTGGTTCGTCGCCGGTGGCGGGACGTTGCGGGACGTTTGTCCGCGAATCGGGCCACTAGGCCCTGCCGCGAGTTTGGTGAGGACCAGGAGCGTCTGATACTCTGCGGTGCTCAACAGGACAAGGGAGGGCAAACCTTGATTTCCAGGCGAGATTTCAATGGCCGGCTGTTGTCGTTGGCGGCGTCTGCAGTCATCGGCGAGAGCTGGACGTTACCTTCCGGCGAGTTTGAACCCTTGCCTCCCGATCTGCCGCTTCCGACATTGACCACTGCCACTGCCGCTTGGATTCGCGAAGCGCGTGTTCTTCAGCCCTGGGGCAAAACCCAGTACCTGGCTTTTGCGAATGTTGGAGACAGGGCTGAGAGGCTGAAGGAGCGATTCGGCTTTAACGTCCTTATGGCAATGCCAACTCCGGCTCACAACGCCATAACTCCTGCCGAATATCACCTGACGGAAGACCAGTTCCGGGAAGCCATCGGCGCGTTTCGGCGCGCAAGTTACAAACTGATGCTGTATTCCAGCATTATGCACTGTGGCCATGCTCCCCAGTGGCAGTTTGGCAGCATTGAAGCCGAGTACCCCGACTGGTCAGAGCTTGATGCCAACGGCAATGCCGTCACCGAATACGGTCACGCCTGGATATGCCCCAATTCGCCGGGGCTCGACTACACGCTCCATTACACGGAGGAGCTCGTAAAAACTTATCATCCCGACGCCATCATGCTGGATGACAACGGCTACTACCACACGAAGGAAGGCGAATGGGCGTGTTACTGCCGGTACTGCCAGGCGGGATTCCGCCATTATGTGCAACGCCGGTGCGGAGCGTCGTGGCTGGAAAGCCAGCTCGGATTGAAGCCGGACGACATCAAAATACCCACCGAGAAAGGGCCGCTCTACGCGCTTTGGCTCCGCTTCCGGAACCGGACCTGGGCCCACGCCAACGAAGTATTTCGTGAAGGCCTGCGCCGGTTGGATCCCTCAATCGTTTTTTTTGCCAACACATTGTTTGACTACAACCAGGCGGAACAATCCTCGGATCTCGAGTATGACCATGAGGACGTTGTCTTCTCCGAATCGCACTATTCGGATTCCTGGTATATGTCCGAGAAAATGTTGTATGGCCAGGCGATTGCCGCGGGCGAGCGCCCGTTGTGGAACTATGTCGCCACCTTTGATGACTCAGAGTTCAGCCGTTTGCGTCCGCCTGATGTGGCCCTGCCGATGGTTGCGGCCTCGCTGGCCCACGGCGGGCTTCCCTGGATTGTCTATTACGGGTTTCATCAGGCTGCGAACGAGTCCACGCTCCAGGGAATGGCGACTATGCTTTCCTGGTACGCCGCGCATCCGGAGTTTTTCACTGGAGAGGTCTGGGCGCCTGTGGTGGCGCTGGTTTCACCCAATTCCAGAAACGTACTCAACCAACCGCTGTTTCCATCCAACGCGTCGTTTCTGTTGCAGCGGGGGGTCCCTTTGGCCATGCTGCGCGATGAACACCTTTCATCCAGAACACTGACTTCAGCCCGCCTTGTGACAGCAGAGAATTGCGGGGTCATGGGCGAGGCCGCCGCAAGTGCACTGGCGGCGTGGGTGAAAGCAGGAGGAAAGTTGATTGCACACTCTGACGTGGGAGCTTACGATGGAACGGGCCGGAGAAGGCCGCGCTCTTTGTTATGGGAGAGCCTTGGTTTTCAACAAGCTCCTGAGGGCACTGCAAAAGCGGGCTTGGGGCAGGTGATTGTCGTGAAGCCGGACCAAGTGGGCCCGGTTGCCCTTGGGCACTCCGGCACCCTGACGTTTGGCCTGCCGACGGCACAGCTTGAAGTGGTTACGTACCAGCAGCAGCACAGGGTCCTGCTTCATGTGCTTCGCCATAAAGTGTTTAGCGGGCCGGTCGAAATTGTCACCCCCGAAGGGCTGGATGTGGCAGGCAGGGTTGCCCGATGGCACCAGCCGGGCCAGAGCAATTTCGCAACATTGCCTTTGAAAAACGAAGGGCATCGCCTGAAAGTTACGCTGCCAAACGTCCCGCCATACACTGTTATCGAACTGGGTGACTGACGTCGCAGCCCTTCAAACGCCAGGCACGGCAGGTAGCCGGTTCTCGAACTTGTAAGGACCTTTTTGAAAGCACTCGGTGGCATAACCATGAACACAATTTTCCATCGCAGGGCTGACCCCGGCAGAAGGCCGGTGGGGGTAATGAATCTCAAAACCGGCTCTCTCCGCTTATTTCCGCCGGGCCCGGCATCGCGGAGAATCCGTCTTTTCCAGGCGCTCCAATCATGACCAATCTGCACCTCACTACTCCAGACTATCTGGTGGTTGGCGGATATTTCCTGATTGTCCTCTGGGTAGGCTTCTATTTTCGCAAGAGGCTGGTGGGCACTAAGGACTATTTCGCGGGAGCTCATCAGGTTCCCTGGTGGCTTGCGGGCATCTCCCACTACATGTCGAGTTTCAGCGCGTTTTCCTTTATCGCTTATGCGCAATTGGGTTATCAGTACGGATGGGTTTCGATCACACTTTTCTGGGTGAGCGTGCCTGCGTGCATTCTCGGAGGAACAACGTTCGCCCAGCGCTGGCGGCGTGCTCGAATCATCACGCCAATTCAGTTCCTGGAATCACGCTTCAGCCCTTTTGTCCGGCAGCTCTTTGCCTGGGCAGGAATTCCCGTCAAGATTTTTGACGACGCCTTGAAGCTGTTTGCCACAGGGATTTTCCTGGCGCTGAGTGTCGGAATCAGCCTGCCGGTGGCCATCGGGTTTTGCGGGATTGTTATGGTTGCGTATACCTATCTGGGAGGTTTGTGGGCGCTCATCGTGACGGACTTTGTCCAGTTCCTGATGAAGATCCTTGCGATGTTGCTGTTGCTTCCCTTGACTTTGTGGGCGTTTGGGAGCTGGAAGTCCGTTTTCCACGGCTATCCTGAACACTTCTTCCGGCCGAGCGGCGGGCCTTACGGGTGGATTTACATTGTTGGCTTCGCGGTGCTGATTGCAATCAGCTACAACAGTACCTGGGCGCTGGCGCAGAAATACTACTCGGTACGTACGGAGCGCGACGCATCAAGAGCGGCCTATACGGCAGCGGCGCTTAATTTTCTTGGCGCGCCGCTGATGATCTTGCCGGCGGTGCTGGGGCGCCAACTGCTTCCAGACCTGATCGCTCAGCACCGTACGGCCGATACCTATGTCCTGCTGGTACTGAAATTCCTGCCCGTGGGTATGGTTGGGATCATTGTTGCCGCTATGTTTTCTGCGACCATGGCCACCGTCAGCGCGGATTTCAATGCCATCGCGAGCGTTCTGACACAGGACGTTTATCACCGTCTAATTAACCCCGCCGCAAGGGAACGTACGCTGGTGGCGATCGGCAGACTCAATACGTTAATTCTTGGCGTGCTCACAGTCGGGTTGAGCCTCTGGATCGCCTTCAGTCATCAGCAATCACTTTTTCATTTGATGGTCACTGTATTCGGACTCTTTATCGCACCAACGTTTCTGCCCCTGTTGGCCGGGTTGACCGTCAGAAAGATCACCTGGAAGGGTGCTCTTGCCGGCTTTGTGGCCGGATTGGTCGCGGGCACTTTCACCCTGGCGCTCAAAACGTGGTACCTGCCGCACATTTCAAGTTTTTCGCCCGAGTGGACAAATTATACTTTCGAAGGAATATCCATCCTTCTCAATACGGCGGTCACGATCCTGGCAATGTGGGCTGGCAGCGTCTGGCTGCCGGTGAGCTCCGAGGAGCGCGCGCGGATCGAAGATTTTTTCCGGAACCTTGCGCGGCCGATCACCAGCGAAGACGTGCCGGAGAAACGCACGATTTCTCCCGGCCCCGCCATCGCATGGTCTACCATCGGCGTCGCTGTCCTCTTGATTGTTGCCGGGATTTGGTCAGAAATTGCAGTTGCGCGCTCGATTGACCTGACGGTGGGTATAGTACTGGGAGCAGTTGGGATCGTAATGCAGAGGAAATACAAGGCTGCGGGAAGCGATTAACAATCGGCCGTCCGCCGCCCGTGGTCTTGTGCGGGATGCTTGCCTGGCGGGAAGGGATCAGTCAAAACCATCCCCTGAACGACAGAAAGGAGGTTTGGATGCTGCGAAGAATATATTTTTGGATGGCGTTGACGCTGGCTCATGCTGCGCTTTGCAATGCCGCGTCTCCGGCGGGAGACTGGATCTTGCCGAATTTTGCTCAGCGTCTTGATGTGACGGTTGCCAACCCGGGCAGCGATGCGGTGGATACTCTGGTGACGCTTCCTGTCGCCAGCCTGCAAAAGGTCGCACTCGGATTTCCAGGGAGCCTGGCGATCGCAGTTGTTAAGAACCCGCCGGGAAGCAAATATTCAGTGACAATCATTCCTTCCCAGGCTGACGACCTGGACGGTGACGGCATGGCCGATGAGTTCGAGTTCCCGATTTCGCTGAAGCCGCACGAAAGCAGGCAGGTTGAGATCTATTTCTCGAAGACCTTGCACGGCAAGATCGTTTGCCCCAGATCCGTGCATGCTTCGCATAACTACGGTTACAACCATCAGACGGCGGCCCTGGAATCAGAACTCATTGGCTATCGCACTTACGGCGGTTTTTTCCTCGACGTCGAAGGGCGTGTTGCGGGCCACCCGGGGCTTGACAACGATCTGAATGGATACCTGGCCGCTCACGAGAGGTTTGCTGTGGGCAAGGACATTCTTCATATCGGTGATACGCTCGGGCTGGGCGGAATTTTCCTGGAACGTGGCGGCAAGATTTACCGCCCGCCCATGAACATGCCGGACTACGCGCACAAGCCGTCAGCTGAGGATGTTCCGCACTACCGTGTGTTGGCGGATGGGCCGCTTCGCGCCGTCATTGACGCAACTCTGGATCATTGGAAAGTTGGTGAGGATGATGTGGCCGCCCATGCGTGGTATAGCATTGACTCGGGGGATGGATTCGTGCGCTGCCGGATCCAGATTGTCCCATTGAAGATGCATGTAGCAAACATTTATCGCGTTGGTGCAGGCATCCGCGATCTGCCGCAGGAAAAATCCGGCAAGGAGTCAGGCCTGCTGATGGTGAGTGGAGAACAGCGGCCGGAAACCGGCCGGCTGGCTTTGGCGCTATACTTCAATCCTGAAACGGCTTCCGCCTCTTCGCCGATTGCGACACCGGAGGGAAAAAACGAAGTCGTCGTCTTTGGCAAAACACTGAGTTGCGGCCGGGCGATCGAGGAAAATTACGCCGTTGCAGCGGCATGGAGCAGGAGCGGTATCCCGGACCTGCTCCACTACCTTGCCGGTCTGCAAACACGCGTGAAAGCCAGGGTTGTGGTCAGCGGCGAGCGGCTGGAACAGACTCCGCAGCCGGAACGAATTGAAGGCGAAGCTTACTGAACAACCGGTGATTGCGAAAGTTGCATCTTGAATCAGCATGATCATTGATGCGCACGTCCATATCGGCAAATCGGCCCGGCTGCAGATCAGCGTCGATGGTGAGTTTCTGGTCCGCGTGGCGGACGAGATGGGGTTTGACAAAATCTGCTGCACCGATTTGACCGCGCTTTTTTACGACATGCACGAAGGGAACCACCTGCTGTTTGAAGAGATGCAGCGCTTTCCCGACCGCATCATCGGCTACGCCAGCCTGCACTCCACACGCTTCGGATCTGAGGCCCTGGAGAATTTGACGCGGTGCCGCGAAGTGTATGGCATGAAGGGTCTGAAAATATACTCCACGCCGGAAGCCAGCATCGCGGAGCCGTGGACGATACTCATCCTCGAAAAGTGCGTTGAATTTGGCTGGCCGGTTCTGGCGCATACGACGCCGGCTGAATGTGAGTATCTGATGACGCGCGTGCCGGAGTGCAGGTTCATGATGGCCCATGCCGGCGGTCAGCCTTTTGCTTTTGGCGACTGGAACCGGGCCATCATGATGGCACAGCGCTTTCAGAACCTCTATCTTGAAACAGCCAGCTCCACCCTGGACGCGGGATTTGTTGAAAAGGCGGTTGCCGCTCTTGGTCCGGAGAAAATCATTTTTGGGACAGACACGCCACTGCTCGATCCGTACGCCCAGCGGACCAAAATCGCTGAAACACGAATTACAGAGGAAGCGCGGGCGCTGATTATGGGCGGAAACATCCAGCGGCTGGTGGGGATCAGGCAATGATTGTCGACGTCTGCGCGTATTTCGGAATGTGGCCCTATTGGCCAATCGACGCCTGCACGGCCTCATCGGTTGTGGAAGAACTGGACCGCTGCGGCATTGAGCGGGCGGCTGTTTGTTCAACACGCGGTCTGTTTGTCGGGTGGGAAGAAGGCAATGAGGAAACTGAACAGTCGGTCCGCAGCTTCCCGGAGCGTCTGCTGGGATTTGCGTGCCTGGGCCCATTGGAACTGAGCCATACGCTTCACGGCCGGGCTTTTGATTTTGATAAGTTGCGCGAGCGTGGTTTTCTGGGAGCTCGGCTCTATCCTCAGTACCATAGTTACCATCCGCTCTATGAACCCTTTGTTGACCAACTTCTGGAAGAGGCTGGTGCACGGAAATGGCCAGTCTTGCTGCCTCTTCGAGTGATTATGAACTGGGGGTTGCCGCCGCTTAATCTTGATTGGATGGTGGAACTCGTCAAACGCCACCCTCGCGCGCCGTGGATTTTGAGCGGCATCAATTATTTCCATGAGTTGCAGGCGGCAATTTCGCTGATGCGACAGTTCTCTTCGGTGCATCTCGAAACCTCCTGTATTCAGGGATTCAATGCCGTTGCGAAGCTGGTGGAGCAATGCGGCAGCGACAATCTACTCTTCGGTACCGGGCTGCCGCTCCAGAACGGGGCTGCCAATCTCCAGAAGGTCCTGCGAGCGAAAATTTCTGACGCCGCCCGCGAGCAAATCCTGAGTAGCAATGCCTGCCGGTTATTGCGTCTCGAAGGCAACTCATAGAATTTGGAGGAGGTCGATTGCATTTTCTGCGTTTCTTTACAGACGAAGGCGAGGTTCATCTTGGGCTGAGGCAGGACGGCCGAATCA
>JAJYJL010000255.1 GCA_021789565.1 Acidobacteriota bacterium | reverse complement strand
GCTCTCGACGGGAACCGCCGTCGGGGTGAGGATGCCCAACTGCTCCACCGTAAAGGCCTGATTATTGGACCAAAGACGGATCTTCATGCCGGGGACCAGAGTACCCTGCACCACTCGCGCCAGGACGACTACGCCCCGATAACTATCAAACCAGGAATCAAAAATCAGGGCCTGCAATGGAGCTTCCGGAGAACCGGTGGGCGGAGGAATCCTGGCGACAATCGCCTCCAGCACTTCTTCAATCCCCGTTCCCTGCTTGGCGCTGATCAGAATCGCCTCGCTTGCATCGATGGCCAGCGCCTGTTCAATCTGGCGGCAGGTTTCTTCAACGTCAGCCCCGGGCAGGTCAATCTTGTTGATGACCGGCACAATTTCCAGATTGTTGTTCATAGCGAGCTGCGCGTTCGCGAGCGTCTGTGCTTCCACCCCCTGAGAAGCATCAATCACCAGCAGGGCGCCCTCGCATGCCGAGAGGCTTCTGGAAACCTCATAGGAAAAGTCAACGTGTCCGGGGGTGTCAATCAGGTTCAACTGGTATTCGTGGCCGTCGCGCGCCTTGTAAAGCAGCCGCACCGAGTGCGCTTTGATGGTAATGCCCCGCTCGCGCTCCAGGTCCATGGAATCGAGCAACTGTGCTTCCATGTTCCGTTTGGCAACGGTCCCCGTAACCTCCAGCAGACGGTCGGCAAGCGTGGATTTGCCATGATCAATGTGAGCGACAATTGAAAAATTGCGAATATAAGGGGCTTCGGTCATATTGTTCTTGGTTTGCCTCTAGCGGACAGGAACCTACTCAAGAAACATCTCGCGGGGCGACTTCGACGGCAGGTTTTTAACCACAACTGTCATTCGTGGACCCTTTGAAAATCTAACAAAATCAAGCGCTTCTGTCAATTTGCCAAAGATTTGCCTCCAGATTTGGCCCCCATCCGCCGACTTCTATTGTGGTATGGCTAACAAGAACAAACTTTTTCAAAAGGCCGAAAAGCTCCTCCAGAAGCAAAAATTTGATGCAGCCTTTGAAATCTATCTCGAGCTCTTTGAAGAGGAGCCAGCCAATGAGGCGGTTCTCCTTAATCTCGCAGACCTTTCTCTGGGGTTTGGCCGGACGGAAGATTCTCTCCGCTACAGCAATCTGCTGGCGGATCTCTATATCAAGCGTAAAGATTGTTCCAAGGCCATCGTAACCTGCCGAAAGATCTTGAACGCGGTCCCACAGGATACTCGGACACTGGCAAAACTGGCCTTACTGCTTGAGCAATTGGGCAAAACGTCTGAAGCTGCGGCCGCCTTTCGCGAAGCCGCAGCGGCCTTTCGCCGCAACAGCGAAACCGTCCAGGCCCTCGATTGTCTCCAACACCTGGTTAATCTGGAGCCCGACAGCCTGGAAGCCCATACCGATCTGGCCGAGACGGCCCGCGAGACGGACAAGCCGGAACTCGCGGCTAAGTCCCTGTTGAAGGCAGCAGATATCGCCCGCAGGGGTGGAATGGAAGATGGATGGGCGGAGCTGGCCGATCGAGCTCACCAGGTCGATCCCTCCAATACGGAGGGATGCATAGCCGCGGCCGAGGTCCGCCTTTTCCGCAACCGTCCCATCGAAGCCATTGCCCTGCTGGAGAGCGTTTCCCAGGCAAAGCCCGACCATGTGGCTGCCCTGAAGCTCCTCTGCAGCACCTATCTGGCTGCGGGCGAATACACAAAGGCGGAGCCAATCTGCCTGAAAATCTACCCGGTCCATCCTGAAGCTATTGGTCTCGCGGAACAACTAATCCGGGGCCTGCTGGGCACTGGTGAGACGGCGCGGGCGCTCGGCCTTCTGGAAGGAATCAAGGAACAGATGTATTGGCAGCAGGGGAAAAAGCACGAATTCCTGGCGCTGGCGGAACAGATTTATCATGCCGACGAAAATAGCCTTCCAGTCCTGGAATTGCTTGCCCCACTTTACAATGAACTCAACCGCGACGGCGATCTAAGGTTGGCTTTGGCAAGGCTGTTTAACCTCTACCTCGCAGGCGTGCAGTACAACAAGGCGGCTGAAACATTGGAAAGCCTGCTGGACATTGACCCCGATGGAGCCACACACGCCGACCGGCTACTGAACCTGGAGGGGCATATCGACCCCATCTGGTACAAAAACATTGCAGGCCGGGTTTCCCCTCCGGGAGTGGGACTCGGTATTTTTCCAGGTCTCCCTTCAGGAACCAATGAAGAGCCGGCACCTGGAACGCCCGCAGCCTTCGAAGACCTGATGATCGAAGCTGAGATGTACCATCGATACCATCTGAACGCAAAATTGGAGGAGGTCCTCAAGCGGATCGACAGCGTCTATCCGGGAGCGCATGAGAACAACGAGACTTTGAGGGAACTGTTCGAAGCAGCAGATTTCGAACCCACCCCAGCCCCGCACACGCCCTCCGATGAAACCGTAGGACCCGAAGGACTGGCGGCCGGGATGCCACTTGAGGACTTAGGGAAAATGTCCTCCATCACGACCATCATCCACCGCCAGGGAACTCCCGAACGCATCCTCAAAACGGCGGCAGAGCAGTTGGGGCGGATTGTAGGATCAAGCCGTTGCTGGATCGCCGCCGGGCCGCCCGAATCGACCGCTCTCACCGCTGAATACCTTGCTCGGGGCCTGGCGCCTTCCGACCCTGATTTAGCGCTCACGGTCTGCGCGTTCCTGATGCAGACGCCTGCCCTTGGCCCGGAAGGATGGCTGGTCGATGATGTTTCGTGCTGCCCGGAGCTCGATCCCATCGCACAACAACTGTTCCAGATGGGCATATCTTCACTTTTGGCGGTCCCTTTAATGGAAAAGGAACAGAAGTCTGGATTACTGCTCATAGAACAGTGCCAGGCCCCCCGCCATTGGAAGGATATTGAAAGGATTCTCGCCAGAACTGTGGCTTCACAGGTGGCCATCGCCTTGAACAGCACCCGGCTCCGCCGCCTGGTCCGCTCGCTGGCTGGAACGGACTTTGCAACGGGCATCCTGCCCCGCAGCGCCTACCTCGACTGTCTGCTGGCAGAAGCCCTGCGCGCGGAGGAGCAGTCACGGTCGCTCTCCGTCTGCCTGATGGAGCCGGCGGATGCCCCCACCCTCTCCAGAAAACTGGGCGATGCGGATATGCGATCCTACATCCAGCAGGTGGGTAGCACGGTTTCATCCCATGTGCGCCAGAATGACATCACAATCCGTTACGGTCCCTACACCCTGGCCCTGTGCCTTCCGGACACGCCACTCAGCCATTCCCGGGTCGTCATCGAAAAGCTGCAATCAGAGCTCAGCCAGATCGAACGGGACTCCGATGGGTCGCCCCGTTTCCATGCCGCTGTTGGCGACCTCTTCTTCGGACCCGGGTTTGACGCGGTCGATGCCGTCACGGAATTAATCAACCGGCTTGAAACTTCCATGGAAACGCTGCAAAAGCAACCGCAAGCGGCCATTCTGCTTTCAAGGTTTGGGGACTAACGGCTCATCCGCCCGCCAGTCAAGGCAAATCATGGCACCAGCCGGACCCCAACCCCGCTTCCTGCTATCATAGGAGTGCACCCAATCAACGAGCCCTGACGGACTCCCTGGTCGGCGTCCTACAATTTTGCAGAGTGTCGTGGAAGTTTTTAAGTTCATCGGGAGAATAGCAGGATGAATTACGAAACGTTGCTTTACGAAATTCGTTCACGCATCGCCTACGTCACGATCAACCGGCCGCAGAAACTGAACGCCCTCAACCACAGGGCCATTCAGGAACTCACCGATTGCTTTGAGCGCATTGGCAGAATGCGCGAAGCGGGGGCCGTGGTCCTCACCGGGGCAGGCGAAAAAGCCTTTGCCGCCGGCGCAGACATCATTGAACTCGCCGCACTCACGCCGACCGAGGCGCGAGAGACGGCGCTGCGGGGGCAGGCGCTCATGGACAGGATTGAACATCTGGGAAAGCCGGTCGTCGCCGCCGTCAACGGTTTCGCGCTGGGGGGCGGCTGCGAACTGGCCATGGCCTGTACGCTCCGCATCGCCTCAGAGAATGCGCGATTTGGCCAGCCGGAAGTCAAACTCGGCATCATTCCCGGCTACGCTGGGACCCAACGCCTGCCGCGCCTGGTGGGCAAGGGCCGTGCGCTAGAAATGATTCTTTCGGGTGAGCCGGTGACCGCTGAGGAAGCCTGGCGAATCGGCCTGGCCAACCAGGTGGTCAGCCTTCCTGAACTGATCCCGGCCGCCGAGAGAGCTATCCAGAAAATTCTGGCCAACGGCCCCGTTGCAGTTCGGTATGCTCTGGAGGCCGTCCATCGCGGCGTGGAAATGACGGAAGCAGAGGGCGAGCAGCTTGAAGCGAGCTTGTTTGGCCTATGCTGTGCCACTGCGGATATGAAGGAAGGAACACGGGCATTTCTTGAAAAACGCCCGGCGCAATTTAGGGGCGAGTAGTTATACTGCTGCTGGCGCGCAGGAAACACGTGAAGGGGCGGTCGATCGATGGGGTCTAGAACAAAATCTCGTGAGTTAGCGCTGCAGATGCTTTTCCAGTGGGAGGTGGGGCAGCATCCTCCAGCCTATGTTGTGCAGACTTTCATGCACGGGCGCAATCTTTCTCCCGATGTTGACACTTTTGCCCGCAGCCTCTTTGAAGGGACCGTTGCCGAAGTGGAAATTCTCGACCGCACCATTGCCGAACACGCAAAGAACTGGCGCACCGAACGCATGCCCGCCATTGACCGCAACATCCTGCGGATGGGCCTCCATGAAATGCTTCACCATCCGGAAACCCCCGGCACGGTGGTCATCAATGAGGCCCTGGAGCTGGCCCGACGGTTTGCAAGCGAAGACTCCGTCGAATTCGTGAACGGCGTTCTGGATGGCATTTGGAAGTCCCTGCCCCAGGCACAGGCCAAACCCTGAAAACCCTCTGATCCACAGGACGTTTCAGAGTTTTCACAGACATATCACCGGGGACGCTCGCCTGAATAGAAATCCATCTGAAAACGCGCTATGCCGCGGCGCTTCGCGCGTACGCAATGCGCTTTTCAATGGAGGGGTGGGAGTGGAAGATAAATTCAATCCAGGCAGAAGGATGACGTTCTGCCAGATTGATATCGGCAAGTTTTTCCATGCTTGTGATAAAGGCTGCTTTGCTCGGAATCGTCTTCAGGGCGTAATCGTCCGCCTGCCGTTCCAGCCAGCGTGAATGGCTGTTTACGCATGGCAGCAGGACCAGGGAGAGCCCCATGCTCACCAGAATCAGCAGCGGCAGATTTGCGAAATCCGCCACTCCCCTGAACCCGAACGCGCCGCCCCACCTCAGCAGGCAGGCATTGGCAAGATAAAATCCCAGGTATGTTGTCAGTGTCTGGACAACAATCATGCGAAAAACGTGGTGGCGAACGTGGTGTCCGAATTCGTGCGCCAGGACGGCTTCCACCTCCTCAGCACTGAACTGTTCCAGCAGCGTGTCGGAGAGAATAATGCGCCGCGTGTTGCCCAGGCCCACCAGCGCCGCGTTGGCCTTCTTGCTCTTTTCGCTCAGCTTCCATTCGAACACGCCACGCACCCGGGTGCCCGCCCGGCGCGAAAGCTCCATCAGGCGTGCGGCGAGGTTCTCATCATCCACCGGCTTGAACTTGAAGAAAATGGGAAACAGCACCACGGGAGCCAGGTTGGCCAGCAGAACGAAGAATGCGATAAACGCCGTGGCGGAGATCACCCACCACGCACCCGGCCAATTCCGGATGGTCCAGTAAATGAACTCCACACCCAGGACGGCCAGCGTTCCACCCACGGCCAACCCTTTCAGTTGGTCCTTTACCCAGCTCCAGAACGTCTGGTTTGACAGCCCGTACCGGTGTTCCAGCCGGTAGCCTTTTAAATAATTGAGGGGAAGGCCCGGGACCTGGAGAATCACTCCAACCAGGATGAAGTAGACCAAAAGCGCGAGCGCGGGATGCGACGTCATATTTTCCGCGAAAGTCCGCAGGTCTGTTGTCCATCCGGCAAAAATCAGTACCAGCAGCAGGGCGAGATCGAGCGCAAACCCCACAACCCCCAGGATCCGGCCGGCACGATGGTAGGCTTTGGCACGCTGCGCTTCATTCATGGCAAAAAACGTTGAGCCCCCAAAAAGCTATTGCGACTGCTGCCGCGCAAAGTCAGTGATGGAGTCCAGAAGGGCGGTCACCTCTTCCTGCGAAGGTGCTTCGGCGTAAAGCCGCAGGACGTTTTCCGTTCCCGAGGTCCGCACCAGAACCCACATGGAATCCCCCAGAATCATCTTCACGCCGTCGCGGCCATCCAGGGAAAGCACCTTGAAATTGGCAACAGATTTCAATGCCCCTTCGCGGACCAGCTCCACCACTCGGTGCGCGTCCGCCTTATCGATCTCCAGGTCCACCCGGCGGTAATAGTGCGGGCCGAATTCTTCTTCAAGTTCATGGACCAGCTCACCCAGATCTTTTCCCCGCTGTGCGATGATGTCCGCCAGGTAGAGCGAATTCAACACGCCGTCGCGCTCTGGCAGATGCCCGCGCACCGCAATCCCACCGCTCTCCTCGCCCCCGATCAGGATATCGCGCGACAGCATCAGCTCGCAGACGTACTTGAAACCGATCGGAGTGATGTGGACCGGTAGACCGTATTTCGCGGCGATCTTGTCAACCATCTGGGTGGTCGAAACGGTCTTCACCACCTCGCCCTTCTCGCCGCGCACCGCCACCAGGTGTCTCAGCAAAATTGAGAAGATTTTGTGCGAATCCACCGTGTTTCCCTGGGCGTCAACGGCCCCGATGCGGTCGGCGTCTCCGTCCGTAGCAAATCCGGCGTCGGACTGGCTTTTTACGACGGCTTTGCTCAGTTCCGCCAGGTGCGGATCAATGGGCTCGGGGTTGATGCCCGGAAACAGCGGATTGTGCTCGCCGTGAATCTCGGAAAAGGAAATGCCGGCATCTTCAAACACCCGCGCCAGGCATCCGCGCGCCGCGCCAAACATGGGATCGATCACAAACTTTCTGCCGCTCTCTCCAATACGGTCGAGCGAAACCAGTGTCGTGATACGCTCGAGATACGGGCTGACCAGATCGGCCATTTCAATCCCCGCGGCGACTGCTGTTGAAGTGCGATCTTTTGCCGGATCTTGCGCGGGAACGTACGTCTCAACCCGTTTCATAATGTCGGGAGAAGCCGAGCCGCCATAAGGGGCTTTGAGCTTGATGCCATTCCAGACATACGGATTGTGGCTGGCCGTCACCATCAGCGCGCCGGCGGTTTTCCGAGCCACCACAGCATAACTGACGGCAGGCGTGGGCGTGGCGCGGTCAGCCAGCAGCACCGGAACTCCTTCGGCGGCAACCTGCCTCGCGGCTTCGCGGGCGGCTTCCGGGGAAAGGAAGCGCGTGTCATATCCCACCACCAGTCCGCGCTCGGGCTGGCCTTCATGGCAAACATACCGGGCGATAGCCGCCGCCACCCGGCGCACATTTTCGAAAATGAACGTATCGCCGATAATCCCGCGCCAGCCGTCGGTACCGAATTTGATCTGCTCAGTCGATTCCGTCAGAACAACCTCCGCCTTACAGCAGATTCTTTTTGCCCCGCCGTTCAAGCTCCTGCACGGCCTTGCCCACTTTCTGCGAGTGATCACGCGCGCAGACAAGTAGTGCGTCACCGGTTTCGACAATCACCAGGTTCTCTACCCCGATAGTCACAATGTATTTCCGCCCGCCCACCAGCATATTGCCCTTGGAATCGAGGCAAATCGAATCTTCAGGCCGCACATTGCCGTCTGCGTCCTTGGAGCTCAGGTCATAAGCCACTGCCCAGCTCCCCACGTCGCTCCAGCCGATGTCAGCCGACACGGCAAACACATTTTCGATCTTTTCCATCAGGGCGTAATCGATGGAAATCTTTTCCAGCCGCGGAAACAGGCGCTTCAGCGCGCGAGGGTTGTCAATTCCTCCTGCCTCAGCAATCCGCTCCAGGCCGGCCGCCATCGCCGGCTGAAATTTTTGGAAATTGGCACGCAGCGTTGACGCGCGCCACACAAACATCCCGGCGTTCCACAGATAGCGCCTGGAGGCCACGTACCGACGGGCGGCGGCAAGCCCAGGCTTCTCGGTAAAATTCTCCACGCGGAACATCTTTTCGCTTCCCGCGTTCCTTTCAGTCTCGCCCAGTCGGATGTAACCGTAGCCGGTTTCCGGACGCGTCGGCTGAATTCCCAGGACTACTGACCGTCCTTCTGACGCGGCCCAGCGGCAGCCGGCCTTCAGCGCGTTGCGAAAAGCGCCTGGCTTGCGAATTACGTGGTCAGCCGGCAGGATGGCCATGATGCCTTCCGGGTCGCGGCGCAGAATCTCATTTGCCGCCAGGCCGATGGTGGGCGCAGTGTTGCGCTGTGCGGGTTCCGCAACGATCTGGCGTTCGGGGATGTTCGGCAGCAGACGGACCATCTCCCTTCTCACCATGCTGTTGGTAAAAATATAAATCCGTTCCGGCGGCACCATTCCCTTGATGCGTTCCACCGCTTGCTCAAGCAGCGTAGTGCCTCCAAACAGATCCAGCAGTTGCTTGGGCGTTTTGCGCCGGCTCAGCGGCCAGAAACGCGTCCCGCTGCCGCCGGCCATAATCACCACATAAACGCGTTCGTAGAGGGAATCTCGAGATTTCAGCGCTTTG
>JAJYJL010000254.1 GCA_021789565.1 Acidobacteriota bacterium | reverse complement strand
GCAGGACGATTGTTGGCCGAAGTGACGCAAACGGCCTTTTATTGTGGAACACGTTGTGACTCAGGCCGCTTGCACCGCTTCCTCCAGACCAATCGCGCGCGGGAAGAGCAGATTGTTTTCCAGATGGATGTGCTGATGCAGGTCGGCTTCAAAAGCGTGCAGACCCTGGTAGAGCGCCTTATAGCTTGTGCAGGCGTCTTCAGGTGCAGAGAAGTTCCGCGTCAATTCCCGAATTTCTTTCAGCAACTGGCCGGCATCGTCGTGTTCCTGGACCATCATGCGCACCGGGTTTCGGACCGTTCCGAAGGGCGCCCGGGGAGGAAGCGATTCGATTGTGGCAGAATGCTCGAGACCAATGATGTAGGGAAACAGTATCTGCTCTTCCTTCATCATGTGCATGCTGAGCTCATTGCGCAGCGACGTAAACAGCTTATGAATCTGCTGGAGTTCGGTATGGTTCTCACCGTGCTTTGAAAGCACTTTCTCCGATAGAGGTTCCAGGCGAAGACATTCTTCGCGGCAATAAGAATGATGTTTGCGCACAATGTAGTCGATCAAGGTGGCGAGAGACTGCTCGCTCCAGTTCCCGGCTTCAACCCCAGGCTGGTCCGTACCGGCGGCTGCTTCCAGCAGGTTCGCGACGTTGTTAACATCAATGCCCGCCGCCTCGCACGCCGCTGCCAGAGGCTTGCCTCCGCCGCAGCAGTAATCAATCCCCAGTTTTTCAAAGACGGCAGCAGCCTGCGGTTTTTCAAGTGCAATTTCAGCCACGGTTCTTTGTGTGTTGATACTCATCCATCCTCCTTGTTTGACAGCCCCTTGTGATCGGCCGGAATCTGCCACGCTCCAAACGTCACCGTCACTACAGTCATTACACCGCGTGGCACTTTGTGGGCCTATGACAAAAGTCACGGTTGGAGAAATTTCGGTTGTACTTTGGAGCCATAAATCCAGGAGGGGAAGGAGTTCCCGGCCAGCTTCTGCCAGCGCATCCCGGGATTGGCGGCGCTTATGATTTCCGTCGGCAGGACGGTTCTACCAGATGAGGGCCGCGCGGGATTTGCCGCTGAGCACATCCTCATCGAGTTCGTACCCGAAGCCGGGTGCCGGGCTGAGATCGACAAATCCATTCTGCGGCTGTGGCTCGCCTTTCAGCAGTGGACTGCCTCCCTGGGCGAAGATGTCCACAAACTCCGCACGCGGCGCGTTCTGCGTGGACATCACAAAATGATAGGTGGGTGCGCCCACGCCGTGGGGAATCACGGGCAGGTCATGGGCGCTGGCCATGTCGGCTATTTTCTTCAGTTCGGTAAGCCCGCCGGCGCGGTAGATGTCCGGCTGAAGAACGTCCACCGCATGCTTCTCGATCAGATCGCGGAACCCATAGCGCGTGAATTCATGCTCACCGCCCGCAATCAGCACTCCTGACACTGCGTCCTTAATCTTCCGATAGGAATCGATCTGGTCCGGGGGTACTGGCTCTTCAATCCATAGAACCTTGAACTCAGCGACAGCTTTGGCCAGGGCAATCGTGTAAGGAATATCGAGCGCCATGTAGCAGTCCAGCATGATGTCGCCATCGGGTCCGATCAATTCGCGGGTTTTTGCCACCAGCTCGATGTTTTTCTTCATGCCTTCCTGGCCGTCCGCCGGGCCGTAGGGCACCGCCAGTTTCACGTCGCGGAAACCTTCTTTCAGGTGCCGCTCGGTCAGGTTGCCGGTAACGTAGACAGGAACGAGGTCTTTTGTCCGGCCGCCAACCAATTGATAGACGGGCACCCCCGCTGCCTTGCCCGCCAGGTCCCACAGCGCAAGGTCAATGCCGCTGATCGCCTCGATCACTACCCCCTTGCGTCCATAGAACTGCGACGCTCGGAACATCTGGTCCCACAGTTGCTCGATATCCGCCGGGTCTTTCCCGAGCAGCAGTTGCCTGAACTGTTCATCGATGACGGCCGCGGCCACCCTCCCCTTGCCACCGCCTATGGTACCCAGCCCTCGCAAGCCGTCACTTGTGACGATCTCGACGATTGCCGCGGTCATCGGGCCGAACCAGCTCGAGCGCGTCGCTTTATACTCCGGGTAGATTGACATCGGGTTCGCGATCATGCCTTCGCTCAGCCACGAGGCGCTCATCGGAACGACATGAACATTCACTTCGCTGATCTGCATCCTGCCCTCATTATCTGTTTTTGTAGCGTCTGTGATTTCGCCGGCGCTACGAAAATTGGTGTTGTCAGCGCAGCGTAATCACGCTCACCTCAAACGGTCCAAGCGCCGTATCGTCGCGCGCCAGGCGCGCCGTACCAACGCCGGATTCTGCCGTCTCTTCATTGACGTATTGTTCGGCCGAGCCTGCCGCGCCCGGCAATGAAATCGTTGCTGGCCGGTTGCGCTTGTTAATCAGCAGCAGTTTACGCTGGCCCGTCCTGGTCAAGAACCCCTGCGCGTAAATCTCCCCTGAACCGCCTGCGGTCTTCACAAGTTTGTCACCGGGCCCGAAATTGTCGTGCAGAAGTTTCAGTATCCAGAATCGCGCGTTCGGCTGCCCAGTCGTCCAGTCCACCATCGAGACGCTGGGAAACTGCGTGGGATAGCCGACCAGTTGCGATTCTCCGGCCACCTCGATTCCCAGGTGCGCCAGTTGCGCATAAAGGTAAGCGTACATGGCGCCGCACAGGTTCCAGTAGCCGTTCGGAATCGGGCGCACCAGGTGGTCCGCCGTGTCATAAGGCAAGATGCATCCCAGCTCGTTTGTGTCTGTCTGGGTCTCGGGAGAAAGTCGCTGGCGAATCGCCTGGATAAAGCGGACCGTGTCCAGAAAGCGATCGGCCTGGTCAAAGAACGTGTATTGCCAGTTGTTCAGGTTCTGGTCCGGAGTGGGGCTGGCATAGAAGTGGTAGGAGAGCATATCCAGAGGCGTTCCAGGCTTATGGTTCTGATGGTTCAGAAAGTACTCGAAGAACTTCGGATTCACTGACGGCGCCGCCAGTGCTCCACTCACAAACTTGATGCCGGGATCCACTTTGTGAATCGCCGCCGCCACGGCGTCATAGAGACGCGTGTAAAACTCCGGGCTCATGTTGTGTTCAAAGTCCACTTCGTTGAGCACTTCCCAGTACTGGATCTTGTAGTGGTGGCCGGACTCGTGCCGCTTGCCATATTCATCCGTAAATCGACCCTGTGTGTACCAGCTCACCAGCCGCGCGTAATAATCCGCCACTTCCTTCATGCTTGGATCACGCAATTCCGACCCCTGCTCGTAGCGCCAGTCCACCTGGTCCGGGTCTGACGGATACTCAACTGGCTTCTCTGTCTTCCACATCCATTGCGGAATGGTACTGAAGTTGATCATCACCGAGTGCCCGGCCTGGGCGTTCATAAAATCTTCCATAATGGGATCGATCAGCGAGAAGTCCCACGACGTTTTCCCGTCCCTGGGTGGCTCGAGTTCCGCCACGCCGAGCTTTGGGTAGGGCAGCCAGGGAACGTAACGCACGTCATCGGCGCCCAGCGCCTTCAGGTTCTCGAAAACCCTGTCGTGGATTTGCGACCCGCGCCGCAGCGGCGGGTTCACCACCACCTGCAGCGTCGGAGTCGTTTTGGAGACTTCCTGCACCTTCTTCCAGTCAACCTGGACTTTGCCCGTGGTTTGCGCCAACGACCACGGACACGCCAGCAACAGCGCCGCAGCGACCCACAACCACACTCTTGTCCAGGTGTTCATAAGCTTCATCAGACCATACCTCCCCGCATGGCGTTCAGTGTGCTTCTACTGGCCAAACAAATCGTACAGTAAACTGTATCCATTAATTGTGAAAAATAACAGCGCTCCGGTATTTTAGCTGATTTCGCCGAAAATGCCTTTGTAGAGAGCAGGCCGCAGGCTGGTTTCCTCGGTTTTCCCGCCCGGCAAGCCCTATCGGAAACCGACCGCGGTCGACTAACATAAATCCATGAACTACGACGCAATCCTTTGGGTCTCTTTTGGCGGCCCGGAGGAAGAAGAGGACGTCATTCCGTTCCTGGAGAATGTCCTGCGCAGCAAGAACGTTCCGCGCGAGCGCATGCTGGCTGTTGCGGAACATTACCATCACTTCGGCGGCAGGAGCCCCATCAACCAGCAGAACCGTGATCTGATTGCGGCGCTCGAAGCCGAACTCTCCGCCCACGGCCCGCATCTTCCTGTTTACTGGGGCAACCGCAACTGGCATCCTTTGCTTACTGACACTGTAGCCAAAATGAAAGCCGACGGAGTGCGTCACGCGCTCGCCTTTGCTACCGCCGCCTACAGTTCTTATTCCAGTTGCCGGCAGTATCTGGAGAACATTGAAAACGCTCGGGCCGCCGCCGGCGAAGGGGCCCCCGTGATTGACAAGATTCGGCCCTTTTACAATCATCCTGGATACATCGCCGCCATGACGGAGCAGGTGCAGCAGGCGCTCGCCCAGCTCCCCCCTGAAAGACGGAACGCTGCCCACATCGTTTACACCGCGCACAGCATCCCGACTCGAATGGCGGAGATCTGCCAGTATGCGCAGCAACTGCTTGAGGCCTCGGGTCTGGTTTCCGTCACGCTTGGCAGGTCGGGAGACCCTCTGGTTTACCAGAGCCGCAGCGGCCCGCCCACGCAACCCTGGCTTGGGCCCGACATCCTGGAGCACCTGAAGGCAGTCAAGCACGAAGGACATGCGAGCGACGTGGTGATCGTTCCGCTGGGCTTCGTTTCAGACCACATGGAGGTACTCTACGATCTCGACACGGAAGCCCGCCGGCTTTGCAAGGAGCTCGGTTTGACCATGATCCGCGCCGCGGCCGTTGGCGCCAACCCTCGTTTTGCCCGGATGGTGCGGGAACTGGTCCTGGAAAGAATGGACAAGAATTCCGACCGCCCCAGCCTGGGAACGCTCGGGCCCTGGCCGGACGTCTGCCTGGCCGGCTGCTGCCTGCCACGGCCTTAGTTGGAGCCTTCAGGCTTCTCTTTGGTCGCTGCGACCGTCAGCATTGCGACAGCCACTGCCGAAATGATGGGGACCCACAGGATGTTTCGCAGTCCCGTCGCCGCCAGGCTGCCGCAGATGCTGGGGCCGGCCGTCCCGCCCACCAGTGACACGGCCATGATGGCGCCGAACACAGTTCCGGTCTGGCGCGGGAAGCGGTCACCCGCTACGCCCAGCGCCGTGGGATAAATGGAAGCAAGGCCGAGCCCGACGACTACCATGCCCAATACCACAGCGGGAAATCCCCGGCTGGTATAGGCTACCATCGCGCCTGTCACAGCGATGGCGGCTGAGAGCAGGATGATTCTCCGGCTGCCCAGCACGCGAAGCAGGAAGGCGGCTCCCAGCCGCCCGGAGCCGATGGCCGCGCTCAGGCCCACCAGCGCCCAGTTGGCGTGTTGGGGCGTGGCGTGAAACACGCCGGCCACAATCTTTCCTGCCCAGACGAACATACTGTTTTCACTGCCCGACTCAAAAAATAACAGCGCGCCAAAAAGCCAGACGATCGGATTATTCAGCACGCGGAGCAGTTCCGCCAGGCGCGTTCCTGCGTAGGTGGGAGCAGGGAAGCGGAAGATCAGCACTGGAACCAGAATCAGCCCGGTGCCGATTGCCAGAATGTGCAGCACTGACGCTGTTCCAATTCTTCCGCTCAGGGTAGACATCAGCAGTGGGGCGGCCAGCGCCCCGAGGCTGAAGGAAAACCCCAGCAGGTTCAGCGCCGAGCCGCGCCCGGTTGCGCTCAGGTCCGCCACCAGCGCATTGGTTGCTGTATTCAGCACACCCCCGCCGAATCCGTAGACTAGCGCCGCTGCCGCCAGCGCTGCATAAGTGTGGAGTGACGGCATCAGGCCCACCGCTCCGGCCACCATGGCAAGCGCCGCGGCCAGCACGGGCTTGGCGCCCACCGTGTCGAGCACCGGCCCCACCAGGATGGTGGCGGCCAGAATGCCCGCCAGAGGAAATGACCCCAGGCTGCCTGCCTGAACATAATTTACCTCGAGCGACGGCAGCAGCGAGCCCATCAGCAGCAGGACCACGCCAAACACGAACATGCAGGCGTTGGCCGTCAGTACCAGGGCGAGGCGGCGGAGTTCATTGTTGTTGGCCATCTTGTTTTCGCGTCTTAAGTCGGCACGTTTCGCCTAGCGGTCAAGACTATCAAACGCAAGTTTGGCTGCGCCCAGAAGGCCGGCCCGCGTGCCCAGCCGGCTCCGCATCACGCGCACTTGTTTCACTGCCAGCGGCTGTCCCCATTGCTTCATCGTCTTGCGCGCGACATCGAGGACCAGGTTTCCGGCCGCTGCCACGCCGCCGCCAATCACTATGACTTCGGGATTGAGCACGTCCACAAGATTTGAAAGGCCCAGTCCCAGATCGTGCCCGGCGCGTTCCAGCACCGCCTTCGCTTTGCGATCGCCGCGCCGCGCGAGCGCGGTGAGTTCGCGGGCTGAGAGTTGACGGCCGAATTCCCGGCTCGCCGCGAGGCCGATTCCAGTGCCGCTGGCGTGGGCCTCAAAGCAACCGATCTTTTTGTAGATGGGCTGGTATTGATTGCGCAGCGCCATCCATCCCACCGCACCGGCCAGTTCTCCATGACCGCGCAGCAGGCGCCCGGCCGCCAGGATTCCGGCGCCGATGCCCGTTCCCACGGCCAGGAAAACAACATCGCGGCAGTTGCGTGCGGCGCCCTGCCAGGCCTCGCCGACCACAAAAGCGTTGCGGTCACTCTCCACCATGACCGGCAGCCGGAAGCGCCGCTTGAGGGCAGGCCCCAGCGGCATGCGCCTCCAGCCGGGAATGTTGGGCGCCCAGACGTAGCCGTCCGGCCAGGCCAGGCCCGGAACGTCAACTCCGATGGCGCCAATATCTTTGGCAGGCATCCTCTCCAGCAATTCCACGACAACTTCCACTACCTTGTGCCTGCCGTCGGGGGGCGTTTGGACCTCAACGTAATCGGACAGCCTGCCGTTGCGGCTGACGCGGGCAGCGGCAATCTTGGTACCACCCAGATCAACCGCCCAGACTGCTCGAGGCTTTTTAACCATGACGGTGTCCCGGGCCTCTCCCCTTAATGTCTGTATGAGTATGGAAATTTCCCAAGCTGTAGCGGCGCTCTATGAGCGCCGAAAGTAGTGATGGATCCAAGCCGGGGGTCATAGACGGCCGCTACGACTTCACGTCATCTCCCGGCGCTCAGCTTTATTACCCAGATTTCGCCGCCGCTCAGGTTTTTGTCCAGTGTCAGGTTTCCATTCAAATCATTGAACGTGACAGGATGATTGTTCACAATGTCTCGCGCCTCGTGGACTCTCCACGGAATATGGACGGAAACCGAGGCCTGCGCGGGCTTTTGAGCGTGATTGAAGACGAAGACCAGTTGTTCTCTCGGGCTGACGAGTCGCCGCACTTCAACTTCATTTGTTCCTTCGCCGGAAACCGTCACTTCTGGTTTCACGCCCGCGACCTGTGCGAGGGACCGCAGCAACCGTCCCGTTGAAGGATCGTGCTCGCGCTCGTAAGAAAGGGCCAGAAACGTTCCGGCAAGGATTGCTTTCCCGTTGCCATAAGTTTTTTCAACCATGGCAGGCTGGCCGTTTGAGAAGCGCGCCAGGACCTGCGCTCCCGCAAGTGGTTCAAGCTCTTCTTCGAAGCTGTCGCCGCGCACCGCTTCGCCGGCTTTCATGCCGGAGAGGCCGGGCGAAGACTCTATGAGCAGCCGCGCCGCCTCGACCGGCCGGATGACTGTTTCCCGGGCGCCGAACACCTGCACAAGCCCGAGGCCCGGGATGACATCGCTGGCGAATCCGCGCGCATTGTTCCACGCCAGGCGCGCTTCCGCTACCGCCGTTCCGCCCTGCTCAACATACTGCTTGATACCCTCGGCCATCTGCCGCGAAATCATCACCGTGTAGGGGAGAAACAGGATCTTGTAGTCTTTCACCCGGCCGTCAATAACGTCCTGCGTGCTGACAAAATCCACCGGAATCTGTGCCTCCAGGAACGCCCGGTGCAGGCCTTCCAGCGAATCGCGTTCCGCGTTGCCGAGCGTTGAAAGCGAAGGCTCCGTGCCACCCACCATGTATGAGAGCCGGTTGTAAAGGATGGCCACCTGCGCCGGAGCGGGCTGAGCGCTGTTGAGGGCTGCGGCATTCTGGGCGATGGTTTTTGCGGTTTCGCCGGCGACGCGTGCGCGCGGCGTGAGCGTGCCGTCCAGGTTGATCAGGCCGTAGCCGTTCGATTCGTAGCCGGCGTTCATCGGATACCACGCGTAAACAGCGATCTCGCGCGCGCCATGCGAGATCACCTGCCACATCCAGTAGGCTTCATCGTGGCCGGTCACAGGCTCGGCGATGCGCATCCCTGTTACGCCCTGGCCTGCCTGTAATTCGCCGATCCAAAAACCTTTGCCATAACTGTGCCCGGCGGAGCGTGAAAAGTCGAGACCTGCCGCGAGATGCTGGTAAGACCACGGGCTGCGCGAGGCGGCGTGTTTCGGGTAGAGCGAAGTGCCGAAGAAGTCGGCGTTGCCCGACATAGCGAAATCATCCGGTTCGCCGTAGCCGTCGCGCGGATCGGTGAAGAGGCCCGGCACGGCCGCGTGGCTGGTGATGGCGTGAACGTGGTCGGCGCTGCGGACGGCATCCACGCGCGTCTTCAGGTCAGCGGCCAGCTTGGCGGTGATAAACGCCCGCCAGCCAAGATAGTCGGTGAA
>JAJYJL010000253.1:584-8716 GCA_021789565.1 Acidobacteriota bacterium | reverse complement strand
CACGCTGAAATTCACGCCTCGAAATTAGACCTCGCCCCTCACTCTCATCGGCACCCGCACCAGACTGGCCTCCGCAGCAGCTTCGCGCAGCCTCCCCCACCAAGACTTCCGAAACGGCTGCGGTTTGCTGGCCACAGTGGTCATTCCGCAAGCAATGGCGTAGAATCTGTTTTCTGTGAGATACCGGGGAGACAGCGTGATCAAAACGGATCTGGCGTGGTGGCTGCAGCGGATCGGAGTTTCTCGATCAGCTCTCTTGGTGTCTATTTGGTGTCTGTTTCTATAGAGCACTAGGCAGACTTAGCGGGAATCGATAGAACTAATAGAATCGCGTTCAGAGACAGTATTGATGCCCTATTGGAAGCATTTCGTTGAATCCTGTTGACTTAGGGGAGAGCGTTGAGACCGAGTCCCCCCTTCCGCACCATATTTCACTTTGAATTTCGTTTCTTTACTCAGCTTTGAAGCTGGATCTGCACCTGCAGCCGGTTGTGTGACATTCTTAGCTTGAGGTTCAAGGACTCAATCGTAAGCCAGCAAACGGCAAGCTGATCAGGGCCAGTTTGCGTCTGTCACTCCCTGGGCTTCCCAGAATTTCGCAAAGGTCGTGAGGTCTCCAACCCACATGTCCAGCCCCTGGTTCTGGATGGCGGCCAGGAGCTCCTGGAGCGCCTGGAAGCGTGCGGTGGTGTCGACCGGGTGAATCAGCAGCACGGTGGGCGCGTTATTGTCATAGTTGAACTGGATGACCTTCATCCACGCATCAACATACTGGCTGACGTTTGACGTATTCAGACCGGTGAGGCCGGCCGCCGGCGACACGTCATCCGAGATGGACATGGGGTATTCCATGACGGGGTAGGTGGTCACGGTGGTGGGCGTTGTGCTGGTGTCGAGAGTGAAAGTCACAAAGGGGAAGGCCCCGCGCGTCAAGTCATTCAGGTAGCTCAGATCGCGCTGGTACCCGGTGGCCGAAAGTCCTTTGAGCAGCGTCGAGGGAATCTCCGTATAGCCTGCCCGGAAGGTGGTGACGGGTATATTGAAATCATTCTCGAGCAGCCACTTGCTGACCCCGAGTTCCCCAACCACGCTCATGCCGCTGGTGCAGCAATAAGGGGTGGTCGTGACCAGGGTAAACATGGGCTGGTAATTTGAAGCGGTCTCTGACGGTGGATTCGTCAGGCTGTAAAGGGCCGTTTGGAAGTCCGGAAAATGCCCGAAGCTGTGGTCCTGGACGTCGAATCCATGGTTGAGCGCATACTGGATATCCTGGTGGCCGGCGGCGCTGTACATGCCGTCGATCCACCCGTTGTCGTAAGGGCTGGTAGTGAACAGGTACGTGGACTTGATTCCCAGGCCGTTCTCGAAATCCACGCTGGCGGGGACATTCTGGTAAGAAACGGCGGCGTCCACGTCATGGGTGATAATCAGCGCAGCGTGATGGCCGCCCGGCGCCCACTGGCGTTCCTGGGGGATCGCGGCATAGGCTTCGTAGGTCCCCCGCATCATCATGCGGCAGATGTCCGAATCAGGAACAATGGCGTTGACCCCCTGAGGCCCTGTGTCGTTGCCCAGTTGAAGCTCTGGCAATTCCAGCAGGGGCCGCAGCCTCCAGCCGAAAACGTACGCCCGCCCTTTCCCGATGTCGCAACGCAAAACGGCCGAGTCTCCTGTGCTCCAGGTGGCCAGGGACGTACACGAACCGTTCGAATATCCGCGCGTCACGTCGTCGAGGGGGAAAAACGGCGCCCAGTTGATTTCCTCCGGCGCGTTGATGTACTTGAGAATGGGATCGCTCTGCGTGGTGTCAAAAGTGAGCGGGCGCTGCTCGTTGGTCAGCATCTTGTAATCATTCACCGTCGGACCGATGCCGAGCGCTGTCAGCAAGCCGCTGACGTTCGGTTCCCAAAGATACAACGTTCCCCCGCCATTGACGTAGCTTGTGAGATTGCTGATGTCGGTCGGCGACAGGCTCGAAGCCGTGTTCAGAACTCCCGCCACTACCATGAAAGGATTTACGGCAGCAGTAGCAAAGTCGGTGGTGTCAATGTTGGGAATGCCCATCTCCGTGATCATGTGGTCGGCAGAGATTACGTCTTCGGAGTCTCCCTGATTGTCTTTTGAAGTCCAGTCGAGCGCGGAAACCAGGGTCCCATTGTGAGGAACCTGGGCGAGCGCGGGCGGGGTCCCGCTGAGAACGCCGCCGGCGTTGGTTCGTGGATAGCCGGACCAGACGGAAAAACTGAGTGAAGTGGAAGTGCCGCCGCCGGGGCCGGGAGTGATGACTATGATACTGAATGTGCCGGTCGAGACCAGCGACGATGAAGGAATAGTCGCGGTCACCTGCGCTGCGTTCCCATAAACGGTGGCGAGAGCCGTCGAATTGAAATAAACCACGGACTGTGCGGTGAAATCCGCTCCACCCACGGTCAGCGTGGTGTCAGGGTCACCGGCGGTGGCGGCATCCGGTGAGATGGAATAGAGGGCCGGGGCGGGATTGACGATGGTCGCCGTCGCGGTGGCTGACTGGGTGGGGTCTGCTGAGCTGGTGGCCGTGATAGTGACTGAGTTCGGAGACGGCGGTACTCCCGGCGCCGTATAAAGTCCCGCCGTGGTGATCGTCCCGGTTGTGCTATTCCCGCCAGCCACACCGTCAACTGCCCAGGAGACACTCTGGTCGGTGGCGCCTGCCACCGTGGCGGTGAATTGTTGCAACTGGTTAACGTCTAAAGTCTGCGTTACCGGGCTGACCGAAACCGCAATGGAAATCGTGAGAGCTTCAGAGGTGGAAGTTCCGCCGCCTGGCATTGGGTTTTCCACCGTTATGGACAAGGTTCCGGCGATTGCCAGCAAGGCCGATGGAATGACAGCGGTCAACTGAGTGGTGTTTATAACGCTTGTTGCCAGTGCCGTGCCGTTAGCTTGCGCAACCGACTGTGCGGCAAATCCGCCGCCGCTCAGGGTGATGGTCGTATCGGCGCTTCCTGCGGCGAGATTAGCAGGCGAAATGGCATTGAGCGTGGGATCAGGGTTTGCGACTGTGACGTGGGCTGAAGTGCTGGCGCTGGAATCAATCACGCTCGTGGCGCTCACGGTTACCACGTTGGGTGTCGGCGGAGCGTCTGGCGCCGTGTACACTCCTGCCGTGCTGATTGTGCCAACGGTGCTGTTTCCACCGGCGGTTCCATTTACGGCCCATGTGACGCTCTTATTGGATGAACCGGTTACGGTGGCCGAGAAGGTTAATGTCTGGCCGGTGAGCAATGAAGCACTACGGGGCGAGAGGGCAACAGTGACAGTTGGCGCCATTGTCCCCACCGGACTTCCGCCGCCGCAACTTGCCGTTAGCATGGCCAGGAGTGCCATGGAGATAGCGCTTTTAGAGTTTCGGAAGAGTGGCAACAGGCTGTTCCCTTCGCGCTGCCCTGTGGGGTGATCTCTGGTTTGGGCCCGATGCAAAGCGACACGATCGCCCCATATAGAAATCGGCGCTTTTGCGTCCCATGTTTAGCTGAGTCTGGTGGGGAGAGCCCCCACTGCGGTGGTGATGGGAATCCGCGGCCGCTAAAGGCCGGGCTAATTGGACATAACAACCCTTAGTGTGATGATCTGATGCGGCCTGAGGGCGACTTCGAGAGAATTTCCTTCCACTTTCAGCGGAGATTGATTTTGCTCGACGGCGCTGGTGGTCCAAGCCTGTTGCAGGTGGAACAACGGAAAGGTAAGCCTGGTTGTCGTGCTCTCGCCGCCGACCTCGACCAGGCGCACAACGGTGCCGTTTCCGTCCATGGCGTTCTTCCAATCCTCAACCACCACATCGGGCGAGCTTACAGTGAGGAAACTCTGAGGCGCAGGCGAGAGCGGCCGCGCCGGATCGTCGTGTTTGTCATTTGAGATCACCTGCTGATGTTCGAGCGGAGTCATTGCGGCGCGCCCCAGGCGGCCGAGAGATGCCGGCGAAAGATTGTGGCCACTGGTAAGGACGTAGCGAAAAGTGTAACGGCCTTGCTGCACGCGGATAAAATTTGTGTGCCAGTAATTGTTCAGGGCGTAGGAATAGACCGTGGCATCTTTCGGCCTGAACTCTCTGGGCCACGTTCCGCGGTTGATATCTCCCAAACAGACCAAGGGAGCATCCAGCGGTATGAGGCCGACAGAAAAGTCTGACCCGCTCACCTTCACCCAGTGCCGCACCGAGAACCATTCCAGACCGCCACCCTTCAGGATATTGCGGGCGGGATCGACCCATCCGTTCTGGATTTCATAGTTAAAGTCGGGATGGGCGATGGCGAAGGGGAACGAAAAGTAGACGGCCTCCTTGTGGTCAACGGGCTGCTTATCCAGATGGTTGATGAACTCAATTTTCTTCTCGTGATCGAAGAGAATGACCTCGGACTGAATGTTTGGCGCGTCCATGCCGCTGGTTTCATACGTCATGATGGTTCCGTAGGAGGTCTTGCGGACGCTGGTTACGTGGCCCTCGCGTGAGGTGTGAATAGCCAGCTTGGCTTCCGGCAGGGCCTTGTTCAGGTAGACAATCTGGGTTCCCTCGCCGCCCGTCACGTAAAGGTACTGGTTTGCGCGCCAGGGGCCGGCGGGGTTTACCAGTTCCTTGCCCAATTGTTTGTCATAGATGCTCTTGATGGCGCCGGAAGCAGGATCAAACACCACTCGGTAGTATTGATTTTCAATAGTATTGCTGACGGGCAGAGAAGTTATGTCGGCCGAAGACGCCTCGTCGGACTTGCCCGGAGCTATTTTGTAGCACTCATATCCCATGGAGGGCACATCGCGGGCCAGGAAACGAACGTGATTGTATCCATTGCCGTGCCTCAGAATTTCAACCGGCACAACCTTCATGGCCGGATACTCCTCAATCTGCATGTGATCGTCCAGGTCGGTTTCAACAAAGCCGCTGCGCGTCCAGCTCAGGCCGTTAAAAACTACGATTGCCGGCGCCGGCATGTGGATCTGGTCAGCAAGCTGGCTGAGGGACTGCTCCAGGATAGAGCGGATTTCCTGCCGGCCATTGACGACGAACTGATTTTTGCTGAAAGTCTGCCGCCTGGTTTCGTCGCTCTTGGGCCTGCTGTAACCACCCCAGTAAGTAAATGTGTGTTCTGCGTATAGGATGAGATTTTGCCACATCCTTCGGATCTGTTCCTGCTCGCCGGCCACATCCTTTTGCACGTATGAGCCGATCGTGGAAAGCTTTTCTGCGGTAAGGGCGCGTTGCTGATTGAGGCGGTCGATGGCGGCATAACGGGCGTCGGTGCCTTCACCGTCTTCCCAATAGGGACCTCCGTCTCCAGTCACGGTTGGCAGTTCGCTGCCAAAATGCTTGTCAATGTAACGGAAGTAGTCCGGAAAGGTTGACACGATCATTTTCGGATACGCATAAGCCGCATTCCATTTCTTCATGAATTCTGAATCGCCGGAAACGAATGCAGTGTTTTCCACTTGAGTGCCGTAAATCAAGGCAGCGTCCGGCTTGTAGGAAGGGCGGTCATACGCTTGCAGAAAAGTCGGGAGCGACTGGCGGCAGGCGGCGGCCTGTGCCGGCAACTCGCATATGAAGCTCAATTGGAGGTATTGCCGCGAGTACGACATGAGGACTTTGCTGCCGTCCGGTCCTTCCCACCAGAAAGGAGACTTGGTATTCCATTTCCCCCACAGGAGGATGGGTGCGCGGTCATTGTTGCTGGCGGCTGCAAAATAGCGGATGCCAAGTGAGTGGAGAATAGTGGGATAGGACCACGTGTAGCTGGGGACATCGGTGATATTGACATAATCAAACGGGATGCCCTCTTTTTGATGAAGACGGTACCCATAAAAAGTGGAGCGGATCATCTCCTCAAGGCTGGCGGTGCCTGTCATCAGGTTGGCATATTGTGCCGGCACGCCAATCCGGCCTTTCCGAACGAGGTCCAGAAATGCCTTCTGCGCAGAAGGCTTGCGGGTGGCCAGGTAGTGTTGAACAATCCAGGTGCCGTCGATGGTCCAGCGCATGTCCGGATCTTTTGCGAGAAGCTGGAGCATCGTATCCTGATTGCGACTGTGAAGCTCGGCAACCTTGCCACGGTAATCGGTATATCCGATGTCCAGATGTTCGTGTGGCACCACGAAGAGCTTCCATTTCCTCTCCGGCTGGAACGTTACCTTCCGGTTTGTGGTTTTACCGTTCGCGCGCAAAGTGATCTCCGCCGGCGCAGGCCCGGAAAGCTCGGGTACAAGAAATTCAAATCGTTGCTCGCCGAAATCGGGAGTTGAAGAAAGCGAGGCATCATAATGCTTGCCGGCAACGGTAAGGCGAAGGGTTCCGCGGCGAGCCTTTCGATCAAGGTTCGCGGTAACCTGGGTGACCTCTTCCAGGTTTCCAGCCTTGCGAACGTAATAGATGGTGGGTTTAAGCGTGAGCCGGGGCGACGACGTTTTCCCGGGGGCTGCAGAGTTCGTGAGGCGAAGAGCGTCATAGGTGAGCCAGGAATCGCCCGGGCGATCACTGGCATCATCAAGCGCCGTTAGAACCAGCTCGTTTTGCCCCTTGCGCAGCCCCGCATGGGGGAGGACCAATCTGATCTCGCCGCCGCTGTAGATGGGCGACCAGAAATCGGAATTCCCAGGATGGTAACTCAGCTTGCGCGGGAAATAGAACGTTCCCTTCCTGCCGTTGATGGAAATTTCAAGGTGCGGATAACGGACGTTGTATAGAAGCGCAGAGACAGTCAGGGTGTAAGTACCCGCGGGTCTGGAAGGCAAATCAAAAAGAATGGTGAACGGATGCTGTCGAAGACCTTCCGCTTTGTTCTCAGAACCAGGCTGCCGGCCAGGCCAGTCGCTGGTTTTACTCTTTCCAATAGTGAAGACAGGATTGAAATCCGCCTTCCCAACCGGAGCATTATTGTTGAATTCATGAGACGACTGGTCGAAAGTTCCAATCTGCCAGACGGTATTCCCGGCAGCAGAAGAACTGCGTGCCGCCAGCAGAACTGGCAGTGTGCAGCCGAAAAACAGGATCACCGCTTTGCGCAAGTGACGCATTGGGGCCTCCATGAAATGAGGACGCAGAATCATCAGTCCGGCCGCTTCAAATGGAGTGCGCGAGATTGGTAGTGGCCAGGCCGGAAAGGCGCAAAGCTATCATAAACGGGCAGAGATTGCCAGAGACCGTACCTTGCCGGTTCTTCTCAACTCCGCGTTTAAGATGTGGAATCTGAGCGGAACCACGCCACCGTTTTCTTGAGCCCCTCTTCAAACCCTACGGCTGGCTCATAACCCAGCCGTTTGCGGGCCAGCGAAATGTCAGCGTGCGAATGCTTGACGTCGCCTGCACGCGGCGCGTCAAAGCGGGGTGTGACCTGCCGGCCAAAAATTCTGTCCAGGATTTTGATGGTTTCGTTCAGCGTGTGGCGCTCCCCGGTCCCGACATTGATCACCTGGCCGGAAGCATCAGGGGCCGTACAGGCGCGCAGGGTGGCGTCGACGGCATTCTCAACGTAGGTGAAGTCGCGCGACTGCTCGCCATCGCCGAACAGGGTGGGAGTCTGGCCGTTCATATAGGCCGAGATGAAGAGTGAGAGAACGCCCGAGTACGGCGAGTCTGGGCTCTGGTGTGGCCCGAAGATATTGAAGTAGCGGAGTGAAACTGTTTCCAGGCCGTAAACCTGAGTAAAGATTTTGCAGTAATACTCACCCGTGAGCTTGGTCAAGGCGTAGGGCGAAAGCGGACGCGGTTCCTGCGATTCCACGCGCGGGAGCGCAGGATGGTCGCCGTATGCCGCGGAAGATGCTGCAAACACGACCCTTTTTACCCCGGCGTCGCGCGCCGCCAGCAGGACATTCAAGGTACCGTCAATGTTGGCGGAGTTGGACGTCAACGGGTCTGAGACCGAGCGCGGCACCGAGGGGATGGCAGCGAGGTGGATGACATAATCCGCACCATTGAAATCGGGTCGAATACTCTCAAGATTCCGAATGTCAGCTTCATGCCACTGGATCTTCTGCCTGACGGTATCCAGGTTTTCGATGTGGCCGGTGGCAAGGTTGTCCAGGGCGCGGACCGTTTCACCGCGCCGCACGAGCTCGCCGATCATGTTGCAGCCAATGAAGCCTGCTCCTCCGGTTACCAGATA